>JAKOSS010000297.1 GCA_029777145.1 Acidobacteriota bacterium
TTCGAAGTTATTTGAGTACCCTTCGAGCAGTTCGCTGACGAATTCCAGTTTCTTCTCAACCGCCAAGTTCATGCCCGGAAAGAACTTCAGTTCCGGCGCGTCATCGCCCGACAAGAAATCGAGCGGATGAAGCAGCAAGCTCGGCTCGGTACCCGTTGCGCGGCAGGCGGACAACGCCGATTTCCAATAGGTCCGCGCCGCGAGTTTCGAGAAGGTCGCTAAATATATCACGTAACTGGCGTGGATCGGCGCCTTCATCACCGGGAACGTCGTCACGGGAATCTCCGTGATCGAGCGCTCGCCGACTTTCCATTTGTACGGCTTAAGACTTTGAAATCCGTCTGAAAACTTGCCGAACAGTTTCTTTCGCTTCTCGCGTTCCTCGTCCGACATCTCCGGCGATTTGAAGAAGTAATAAGCCCGCGCGAGCGGTGCGATGTACGTCGGAAGCGTCGAACAATCGTAATCGTAACCGCGGTCGGCAAGCACTTCGAGAACCGTCGGCGAGAGACTGTAGCCCGGTCCGCGAAAACCCTTCGGTCGCGCTCCCGTCGCGGCTTCGAGCGCGTCTTCGGTCCGCGTGAACTCGTCGACAAGTTCCTCGCGCGAATAAAGATGCAGCCACGGTTCGTGACGAAAGCTGTGATTCCCGATCTCGTGTCCGTCCTTCGGGATCTGCGCGAGCGCGTCGCGGTTCTGATCGAGCGCGGCGTCCTGTCCGACGATAAAAAATGTGATCTTCAAGTCCCGTTCGCGCAGGAAATCGAGCACACGCGGCACGCACACGTCGAGATACGACGGGAAGGTTTCCCAACCGGCGTCGCCGTGGGTCTTCATGTACGACCACTTGTTGTCGAGATCAAGGCTCAGACTTGCGATCATATGACTTGGCTCACTGTCGATCGTTAACTGTTGATCGAAGCTTCAATCAACTCTTAACCAACGACTTACAAAACTTCTCCGCCAACTGGACGGTCTCATTGACGTTCAGCGTGCCGTTCGTGATCTGCGACGAGTTCACGATGTAGAGTCCGTCGATCGATGTCGCGACCGGCGGAAGCGTCTCCGAATAATTCAGCACCGGCAACGGGAAAACCTGACGCACGCGCGAGACTTTGAATTCAACGACGTCCTCGCGTGAAAAGCCGTCGTACATTTTCTCCAAAGCGCCGAGAAACATTTCCTCGATCTCCTTATCCGAGCGTTCAAAAAGCTCGTCGTCGGGCGCGACGTACTTCGGAAGATAGATCAGCGCGTTCCCGCCGAATTCCTCTTTGTCGACGAGCGCCGACATCTCGATGATCCCCGTGAACGGGCTTTCGTCGGTGATGTTCGTAACATAATACGGCGACAGCGATTTGCGCGTCAGCAACGACGCGCAGACGATCCCCTGATAACGCACCGAATCGAGTTTCGCTTTCTCGTCTTCACCAAGCTGCGGACAGACGTTCGCCGCGACGTTCGAAGGGCACGTTAGGATCGCCAGGTCGAATTCGCCCGAACCGTTCCTGCTTTCGATCGTGAACCGGCCGTCGCGCTTTTCGATCTTCTCGATCGGCGAATTCAATCTGATCTCGACGCCGGACGTTTCGAGCACGTCGCCGAAGCGCTTCAGGACCCGCGCATAGCCGCCGCGGACGTAACCGAACATCTCTTTTTTCAGTCCGGAATTCCGCGCCGCGTACATCCGTTGGATCGTCGCCCAAATAAACGCCGCGCTCGTCTGTTTGTACGCCTCGCCGAGTTTCGCTTCGAGCAGCGGCCGCCAGATCTTTTCGAACGTCCGCTTTCCGGACAATTTCGTCAACCACTCTTCGACGCTGACCTTTTCGAGCGATCTCCAATCCTTGACGCGCGAAGCATAAAAGATCGTCGCTCCGAGCCTGAGCTTGTCGAAGATTCCAAGCGGCGGAAATTTCAAGAACTCGACGGTGTTCGACATCGAGACCAGTTGTCCGTCGGAGTAAAACCCGGTTCGTGTTTCGACCCAATTGAATTCGTCACCAAGTCCGATCGATTCGACAATGCGTCGGGTGAACGAATCGGATAAAAGCGTGACGTGATAATGCTTGTCCCAAACGACGTCGCCGATCGACCACGCGCCGGCGAGTCCGCCGATCTCGCTTCCGGATTCAAAGATCGTGACCTTGTACCCCGCTTCGGCGAGGCGCAACGCGATCGTCATCCCGAGAAATCCCGCGCCGACGACGGCGACCTCGGATTGGTGATTTGGGATTTCGGATTTCGGATCGCGCATGTTCTGGATTACGAAATAGCTGATAACTGATAGTTGAAAGCTGATAGTCGCGCTCGAACTATCAGCTCTCAACTATAAGCTCTCAGCTATTCTGAAAGACTAATTTTCGCGCACGGAACGGCCTTCGATCACGTACTCAAGCCCGCATTCGCATGCCTTCTCGAGTCTTTCGTCGCCATTGTCGAATCGGTGAAACAGCTGTCCGCATTTGCAGACAGCGCCGATCGAACGCGCCGGACTCCCGACGACGAGATGAAAATCCGGAACGGATTTCGTCACGAGCGCTCCCATTCCGACCATCGCCCAACGTCCGATCTCGAGATCGTTGCCGATCGTGCAGCCGGCACCGATCGTCGCGCCCTCGCGGACCAAAGTCTTGAGCGTATGCTCGTCGGGTTCGGACGGACGCAGCGTTTTCAGATCCGGGAATGTCGCCCGCGGAAAACGGTCGTTCGTAAAGGTCGTCGACGCGGAGATCATCACGCCGTCCTCGATCGTGACCTCGGCGCAGATGTAAACCATCGCGTTTATCTTCACGCGGTTGCCGATCTTCACGTCGTACGCGATATAGGTCTTCTCGCCGACGATGCATTCATCGCCGATCGACGCGCCGTGGCGAATGTGGACGTTGTCCCAGACGCTCGTGCCTTCGCCGATCGTGACGTTATCCTCAATGATTGCCGTTTCGTGTACGCGAGCCATAAGTTTGGAGTTCCGCCTTCAGGCGGCTCTCAAATTCCAGGATTCCAGTGATTCCAAAATTCCAATTGAAACCCGGAATCTTTCTTGAAATCTTGGAATTTTGGAATCCTGGAATCCTAAGCCTCTCTAACCGCCGCCTTCTCGACGACCGCCTGCCAGAGATTCTGACGGAGCGACTTGTACGCCGCGTCGATCACCTGCACGCTGGCGAGCGCGGCCGTCGGATTGATCCGAAGTTCCTCCTTCCCGCGGAGCGCATTCGAGAAGTTCTCGATCTTTCCGCGGAACGAGGCAACCTTTTCGTAGCCTTTGCCGAAGACGGTCCAGTCGGGATTCGAATGGAGTTTGTATTTCGATTCGCGCCAGCCGACGTGAAGCGTTCCGTTGGTGCCGTAAACGCAGATGAAATAAGGCAGTTCCTTGTTGATTCCCCACGTCAGATCGACGCTCGCCGTGACGCCCGACGCGGTTTTCGCGAACATCTTGACGTTCTCGTCGACGCTCAGTCCCTGCGTTCCGCCGGCATCGACCGCGAGGACGCTGTCGATCGGACCGAGGAAATAACGGATGATGTCGACCGAATGGGTGCCGTTGTCGATGAGTACGCCGCCGCCCGAGATCTCTTCGTTCGAATTCCAGCGCTTCGACATATCGACCTTCGCCGTGAACGCGTTCTCAAACTGAACGACGTCGCCGAGGATTCCGGACGCGACGATTCCTTTCGCCTTGATGACGTCGTCGCAATAACGGAATTTCGAGGCCATCGTGAACAGAACGTTGTTCACTTCAGCCGCCGCGATCATCTTTTCAGCTTCCGAAACGGCCACGCAAAGCGGCTTTTCGCAGAGCACCGGAACGCCTCGCTCCATAAAAAAGCAGGCGATCTCGGGATGCGAGTTCGGCGGCGTCGCGACGATCACGGCATCGATCTCGACCTGTTCGGCAAGTTCCTTGTAATCGGAAAAACTGATGCCGCCGACGATTTCCGCCAGTGCCTGTGCCGATTCCGGACGCACGTCAGCGACCGCAACAAGCTCGCAGCATTCGCTTTGCGTGAACGCCTGCGCGTAGGCCTGAGCGATGCCTCCGGCGCCAATGAGTGCAAATCTAAGTTTCTTCATATCAATGAGTTATGCGCGAAATATCCGCGAGCACGCAGAAGCGCCATCGGACATTTCGCGGATGCAATAACTAGTTGCGACACGCTTCGACCGCTTCGCGGATCGAGCTTGCCAGGAATTCGATGTGGTGTTCTTCGTACTTCTCGTTGATCGGAAGGACGAGGACATCGTGCAATCCCTTCATAGTTCCGGCGAAGTTGTCGTCGTTGTAATCGATCGCCTCAGGGCGCGCGAGATTGAACGGGAAATGGCTGTCGCCGAACGTGTTGTGCTCGCGGAACACCTGGCACTTGTACGCCGGTTTGACGACGTAGCGCGGTGCCGAGGCGACATCGTAGACCTTGAGCGCCTTCGCCAGTCCGACCGAACCGTCGGCGATCTTCGTATCGTCGACGCGCAGGCAGAACTTCCAGTAGGTCATCGTCGCGTTCGCCGCCGGTTTGTAAGACTCGATGCCGTCGATATCGGCGATCAGCGCGTCGAGAAGCGCCGCCATCCGCTGACGCTGCGCGACACAGCCGTCGAGTTTCTTCAACTGCTCGTACGCGAGCGCCGCCTGCAGCTCGGTCATGCGGTAGTTCAGCGACGCGAAGTAATGATCAGGATTCTGGTCACCGTAACCCCAGGCCTTGTTGATGAACAGGAACATGCGTCGGGCGAGCGCTTCGTCATCGGTGACGACGATCCCGCCTTCGCCGGTCGTCATGTGCTTGCCCTGCTGGAACGAGAAGGCGCCGATCGCGCCGATCGTCCCGACATTCTTGCCGTTGACCTTTGCGAGGAACGACTGCGCCGTGTCCTCGATCACGGGAATGCCGCGCGAGTTCGCGAGTTCCATGATCGCGTCCATCTCGCACGGATTTCCGAAAAGATGCGTGACGATGATCGCTTTCGTGCGATCGCTCAGGACGCGCTCGATCGTGTCGGCCGTGACGTTCAGCGTTTTCGGATCGACGTCGGCAAACACCGGGATCGCTCCCTGGAAGATGATCGGCGTCAGCGCGCCCATGTCGGTGATCGAGGTCGTGACGATCTCGTCGCCCGGATTCGGGTTGATCGCCGCGATCGCAACATGGACCGCCGCCGATCCCGAATTGCACGCGAATGCGAACTTCGATCCGATCTTCTCGGCGAACGCCGATTCGAGCATTTTGCCGTACTTGCCTTTGGTCGTGATCAACACGCCCGACTGAAGTACTTCGGTGATTGCCGCGATCTCCTCGGCACCGAAAGTCCGTCCGGAGATGTCCTGGTCTGAAGGCAGTTTGATAATTTCTTTTTCTACAACGGGTATCATAGGTTCCTTTTTGAAGAATTGATTTCAGTGGTGTAAAACGCCTATTCGGATCGGGATTTCAACGAATTGTCGGAAATTTCCTCAAGAGGCTGGCGATCGACGGCGATTCCGCGTGATTTGAAGCGGATTTTCGCGAGGCGCGAAAGCAACGACAGATGGCCGAAGATCGTCCGGGCGGTCTTCATTTTCGAAAATCCGAAAAGGCGGACCTCGAGGACGGCCGGATGTTCGACGATCTTTCCGCCGCGCAGGTCGAGTCGCCCGAGCATTTCGGCGACACCGAGAAATCCGCTTTCACTGAGCGGAAGATCCGCGACCGACGTCCGGCGATAGACGCGAAAACAACTCGTGTAAGTGTCGAGCTTCGAACGCAACGTCCGCCGGTAAAGCCACGACGCGCCTTTTGACAGGAAAAGGCGCCAGCCGGGAACGTTCCGGACGCCGCCGGCGCGATGATACGGCGACGCCGTGACCATATCGACGCCTTCCGCGAGGAGCGGGATCATGCGGACCAATTCGTGCGGATCGTATGTGCAGTCGCAGTCCATCGAGCAAACGATCTCGGTTTGCGCGGCGCGGAGTCCGGTCATGATCCCGGCCGCAACGCCTTGATTTTGCTCGTGCCTGACGACCCGTACATTCTTCCGGTCACCGAAAAGCTCCTCGATCTTTTCGGCTGTCGCATCCTGGCTCGCGTCGTCAACGAAAAGGAATTCGGGTGAATATCCGCTGTCTCGAAGATTCGTCTCGACGCTCCTGAGCGTGTTCGCCAGATACGGCAGCGCCGACTCTTCGTTGTAGCACGGAATGACGACGGTCACCGGTTCGAGAGTTTTCCCGGGATCGGTGCGAACGACTATCGGATCCGGTTGAGCGATCGTCGCCGACTGCACATGTTCGAGATCGAGTTCGAGAAAATCGGCCGCGGTCGTGAATTCGTACTTGCTCAGATTCTCACGAATGATCCACTCCATTTTGTCGAGCTTGCGGTAGTGCCGGATCCGGTTGTACGTCGAAGCGGCCGAGATCCGCGGCTGCTCGCCGTCGAGTTCCCAGACGTGGAAATACATCACGAACGGTTGCGAGTATCGGTTGTTCCAGTCGCGCACGGCCTGGCGCATCAGCGTGTACGGGATCTGCCGGAAATAGTTCCCGCCGGCGATCGGGAACAGCCCGATGCCGACATTCGCGGTCGAATACGGAAATTCCCAGACGGCGCGGCCGTCCGAGTGAACCTGATGCGCGAACCGCTGCGCATCGGCATCGCGACCGGTCGGAATGAAAGACGCGTCGTACACGAATCCTTCTTCGGCCAGAACGTCGAAGATCCAAGTGTCTTTTTGGTACGAGAGTTTCTCCGCGCTCCGGTAACCGATGACCTTTTGGCCGCCGGCATCCTCGAGCGCCGCGTTCGTCCGGCGCAGGTCTTCGCGGAATTCGTCGTTGGTCAGGTTCTTGAGGCTGCGGTGATAGTACCCGCGGCTCGCGACCTCATGCCCGCGCGAAACGATCTCGCGGATGAGCTTTGGATTGCGTTCGGCGATCCAACCGAGGACGAAAAAGGTCGCGCTCGTCTTGAGCTCGTCGAGCAGATCGAGCGTCTTGAAGGTGTTCTGCTCGTAACGCGGCTCGAAATTGCCCCAATTTTGACGGCGGATCAGGTTTTCGAACGCGCCGACATGGAAATAGTCCTCTACCAGGACGGTCAACAGGTTCTTTTTGTTCGGGGGGACGACAGTCATGATTCGGCGGCGCTCAGCGGGCTGTCAGCGCCATCTTGCTTTCTATTATCTTAACGATCTTCTTGGCGGCGGTTCCGTCACCGAACGGATTCGCGATCTCCTTTACCGATCGCGTCCAGGTGTCGATCGCGTGGTTCTCCTCCAAAAGCCGCTTCAGCCGGCCCGGACTTCCGCCGACCAGTTTCGCGATCCCGGCGTGGATCGCTTCCGGCCGCTCGGTGTTCTCCCGCAGGACCAAAAGGGGCTTTCCGAGCGTCGGAGCTTCTTCCTGAACTCCGCCGGAATCTGAAACGATCATCCACGAAGCCTTCATCAGCGCGATAAAATCCACGTAATCGACGGGATCGATCAGATGGACCCTTTCGACACCGGAAAGCGTCTCGGATGTCACGCTCCGCACATTCGGATTCGGATGCACGGGAAAGATCAGGCTCACGTCGCGATGCTTTAAGACAAAATCGCGAATAACCTCGAGATTCCCCAACATCGTTTCGCCGAAGCTTTCGCGGCGGTGGGTCGTGAGCAGGATCCGCCGCGTTCCTTTCGTCTTCTCGATCAAGGTCGTGATCCGGTCGGCGGGTTTCGTTTTGATGATCGACTTGAGCGAGTCAACGACGGGATTTCCCGTAACGAACACGCGATCGCTCGGGATTCCTTCCGCCAGTAGATTCGCGCGGTTGTTGGCCGTCGCCGCGAAATGAAACGAGGCGATCTGCGACACGACGCGGCGGTTCATCTCTTCCGGAAACGGACTTTGAAGATTGCCGCTTCGAAGCCCGGCTTCGACGTGCCCGACCGGGATCCGCCGGTTGAACCCGGCGAGCGCGCCCGCCAGCGTCGTCGTCGTATCTCCTTGAACCAGAATGAGATCGGGCTTTTCCGAGTCAAGCAGCTTGTCGAATTTCGCGAGAACTTTCGACGCGACCTCGTTCGGCGTCTGATTCTTCTTCATGACTGCCAGATCGAAATCGACCTCGACCTCAAGCAGTTCGAGAAACGGCTTGAGCAGATCTTTGTGCTGGCTTGACGACACGACCCGCGCGTCAACCGAGCATTTTCCCAGTTCTTTGATGATCGGCGCGAGTTTGATCAATTCCGGCCTGGTGCCGAAAAGCACCATGACCTTCGCTCCGCCGGCGCGGACTTCGTTTCCGTTTCCGGTATTTTTTTGCTTTTGATCGGGCATTGGCAGCGATATCTGGATATAGACCTAATTCGGATTCTTCCCCAAAAGGCAGGGATCAGGGGCGGGTACAATTTGTTGTTACTTGCTTTGCGGCAGCGCCGGCCGCAACACGATTTTACGACATAAACATTGCAAAACAAAGCGTTTCTTCAAGAGTTACGAAAAAAGGCAGCCACCGGGCTGCCTTGTTTTCATCAAAATTCGGACGCGATCATTCGGGCTGTCCCTTGCAACTGGCACCGAAAAGCGCCGGCTGCTTCGTGCTGATGATCGGAAAGTTCTCGGCTTCGGTGTTCTTCTCGATCCAGACCATGTATTCCTCAGGAAGCGACATGTCCGAAAAGATAGCTTCGACCGGGCACTCGGGCAGACACGCGTCGCAATCGATGCAGGTGTCAGGATTGATCAGCAAACGGTCCGGCAGTTCGTGGAAAGCCTCGACCGGGCAAACCGCGGCGCAGTCGGTATATTTGCAGTCAACACAAGGCTCGGTAACAACGTAAGTCATCTATTGAAACAGTCTCCTCAGGTAAGTCCTCGAAAAACCAAAGTAAAACCGTAATATCCAGAGCGAAAGTTGTCAAATCGCGACGGACAAGTGATACAATGCCGAAATCAAAACACGAATTTTTAGAAGATTTTAGGAACAATTTTATGGCGAATCTGACAGCGGAACGCGAGCTCGCGCTCGACTTCCTGAGAGTAACGGAGGCGGCCGCCATCGAGTCTGCGAAGACGATGGGACAGGGCGATCGCAAGCACAGTGACCATGTCGCGGTCGAAGCGATGCGGAAGGTCATGGATTCGGTGCCGATGAACGGCCGGATCGTGATCGGCGAAGGTGAACGGGACGAGGCGCCGATGCTGTATATCGGCGAGGAAGTCGGCGGCGGAATGTTTTCCGACGAAGCGCGTACCGAGTTTCCGGAAGTCGACATCGCGGTCGATCCGCTTGAAGGAACGAACCTTTGCGCGCTCGGGGCGAACAACGCGATCGCCGTCCTGGCGGCGGCGGAACGCGGCGGACTGCTAAATGCGCCCGACATTTACATGGACAAGATCGTCGTCGGCCCGAGTTGCCGCGGCGCGGTCGATATCGACGCTCCGGTCAAGGAAAACCTGAAGAACATCGCCCGCCGGCTCGGCCGGGACATCGACGATCTGACGGTCATCTGCCTCGATCGCCCGCGCCACAAGAAACTTGTTCAGGACGTACGCGAGTCCGGCGCCCGCATCCGGCTGATCTCCGACGGCGATCTCTCGGCAGGAATTTCGGCGGCCGTCGCCGGCACGAACATCCATGCGTTGATGGGCATCGGCGGCGCCCCGGAAGGCGTTATCACGGCCGCGGCGATGAAATGTCTGAACGGTGAGATTCAGGCGAAACTGGTGTGGGACCCGGACCGGCTCGGCGTCGACAAGTCGAAGGTTCCGCCGCCGGATGTCGTCATGGAGCGACTGCGCTCGATGGGGATCAACGATCCGGACAAGATCTACGACACGAACGACCTCGCGCCGGGCAAGAAGATCATCTTCGCCGCAACCGGCGTGACCGACGGCGCGCTGCTCCGCGGCGTCAGGTTTTTCGGAGCCGGAAAGCGGACGCATTCGGTGGTCATGACGACCGATTCGCGGCACATTCGATTCGTTGATACGGTCCATGTCGAGGGCGGCCCGGACGCAGTCATCCGATTTTAGATTTTGGATATTTTGGATTTTGGATTTTGGAAGCCGGATTCCAAAATCCAAGATTCCGGAATGACCGTCCTGGAATTTCGAAATGACGAAGTCCTGGAATCTTGAAATAACGAAGTCTTGGAATCTTGAAATGACTCCGTCTTGGAATCTTGAAATGACGAAGTCCTGGAATCTGGAATGACTCCGTCCTGGAATCTTGAAATGACGACGTCCTGGAATCTTGAAATGACGAAGTCCTGGAATCTTGAAATGACTCCGTCTTGGAATCTTGAAATGACTCCGTCCTGAAATATCGATGAACCAGGCGCGTGAAGAGTATCTAGGTCTCGACCTGACCGTTTTCCTGAAACGGCAGGCGTGGAAGGTCTGGACCTGGGCGTTGGTCGTCTCGCTTCTTTGGGTCGTGCTGATCCTCATTCCGCCGATTGCCGAAGCTACCGGATTCAACGCACTCAGTGCCGGAATTTACAACGGCTTTTCGTTCATCTGTCACCAAATGGACGACCGCTCGTTCCACATTCTCGGACACAAGTTCGGCGTTTGCTCACGGTGTTTCGGCGTCTATTTCGGCCTGCTCGCCGGTTTTGTCGTCTATCCTTTTCTCCGCCCGGTCGACGTTATCGAGCCGTTCCCGCGATTTTGGCTTTTCGGAGCGATGATCCCGATCGGCATCGACTGGTCGCTGACCATTTTCGGGATCTGGGAAAACACGTTCACGTCGCGCTTCATAACCGGTCTGATCCTCGGCGTCGCGTGCGCCGTGTTTATCGTTCCGGCGCTGGTTGAGATCTTCCGTCTAACGACCCTTCCGAAAATGCAAAAAAGGCCGTCTGATTGACGGCCCTCTTCATTTATCCGGGTTTTCTGTTACTAATCTTGGATAGTCGTGTTGGCAACGAACCTCTCGTGTTCGCTCCTTGATAGTAAACGTCATTATATTTACTTATGAGTACCATTGCAAACGTAACGGCGAATTGCCGGGAACTAAACGTCCCCGAATCTAGTATTTACAAGTAGGAGGCCGTGCGTGAGGGGCTTGGGAACCCGTTCAATGGCCGAAAATTATTGACTAATCGCGTTCGGAATAGGAGAATGAACCATACTTCCGACCAAAGAAATACGATGCGTTTGAGCGAAGAAACTGCAGTACTGAAAGCGAAAGAGGATCTTTCGAAGCGCCTCGGCGTAAATTTGTCGGAAGTTCGGGCCGAATCGGTGACGAAAACGGATTTTCCCGATATGTCGCTCGGCGCGGCCGCGTCGGGAGAGATCTCGGCACAAATGATCGCCACCGGCTGGATCATCAGACTTGCGGTCGCGGGAAAAGGATACGAGTACCGCGCCGACAAATCGCATCTGCGCCTGGTCGGTTTTGATGGACGAAACTACGTGATCAGCTAATTGGCGTCGCCCGATTCCCGGTTGACGGGATTTCCGGAGCGCCGGCGTTGTTTGGAGTTGAAACAATGAATCGAAACAATATCTGGATACATCTTTGTCTTGCCGTTCTGCTCATCACGATGGCGGCCGTTTGGGGACAGATCCGGCGCTGGGAAGCGTCGCACCCGACGGACAGGATTGCTGATCGGCAAAAGCAGACGAAACCGATCTCGGTAAAACGTTCCGTCCAGGAGCGCGAACCCGAAGTTCTCGTCAGGTTCAAATCGGGCGTCACAAGCGACCAGATCCGCAAACTTGCCGTCAAAAACAACGACAGCGTCGAAGACGCGATCGAATCCGTCAGCGGATTGTATGCGATCGACGACCTTGACAATGCCGACGCGACCGCGGTGGCCGAGCAATACGCTTCAATGAGCGATCTCGTCGCCTACGCCGAACCCAACTTCAAGATCCAGCTCGACCCGAATGAATCCGCCAAGGCCGTTCAGCCGTACGATCCGACTGAACCGGTCGACGGCAAAACGCCGAACGATCCGTATTTCAACGAACAGTGGGCGCTGCATAACTCCGGACAGGAAGGCGGCAAGGCGAACGCCGATCTTTCCGCGATCCGCGCCTGGTCGAAGACAACCGGCAGCGAGAAGGTAGTGATCGCGGTGCTCGACACCGGCGTCGACTACACGCACAAGGATCTCGCCCCGAACATGTGGTTCCGTCCGGACAACGTTCCGCAATACAAGGACGACGACCTCGGGATTGTCAACGACAGCCGGGGCTTCAACGCGGCCGACAACATGAACGATCCGATGGACGAAAACGGCCACGGAACGCATTGCGCGGGAATCATCGGCGCGGAAGGAAACAACGAAGAAGGCATCTCCGGGATCAACTGGAAGGTCGAGATCATGCCGCTCAAGTTCCTCGGACGCGGCGGATTCGGGACAACGAAGGACGCGATCGAGGCGATCAATTATGCGGTCGACCGCAAGCGCAACGGCGTGAACATCCGTATCATCAGCGCCAGTTGGGGTTCGACGCAATACTCGAAGGCATTGGAAGACGCGATCCGCGCAGCCGGCGAGGCCGGAATTCTCTTTGTAGCCGCGGCCGGCAACAACAGTACCGACAACGATCGGTCGCCGCACTATCCGTCGAATTACGACCTTCCGAACGTCATCAGTGTTGCCGCTCTTGATCGGACCGACAATCTGGCGAACTTTTCGAATTACGGCGCGAAGACGGTGCACGTTGCGGCTCCGGGCCGCGAGATCCTTTCGACCTGGCTGAACGACGACTATCGTGATGCGTCGGGAACTTCGATGGCGACGCCTTACGTTTCAGGGACGGCGGCGCTGATACTCGCGGCGGAACCGAATCTGACGGTTGCGAAGCTCAAGGAGCGCCTGCTGAACTCGGTAGACAAGATACCGTCGCTTGACGGAAAGGTCGTCAGCGGCGGGCGGATCAACGCCGCAAAAGCTCTCGGACTTTGAGGCAATTCAGAATCTGTTTCAGAAAGCGGCCTGAGGGTCGCTTTTTTTCGTCCCTACCAAACGGATTTCAACTGACGATTTGGAACATCCGCCGACGAACTGGTACGCACGAAATTGTCGACACGCGCAGCGGAATCTCCGTAACTTATTGATTTCCCTCACTTTACCCACTTCCCACCTGATTTGGCACGCCCTTTGCTCTTATCTTTCGCGGAGGCAAAAGCAGTCTTGCCGACAAGGTTAATGATTGAGCATTGCCAAATTTTTAGATGAAAGGAGAAACCAGAATGAACCGAATCAAATCAATTATTGCGTTGTTTGCTTTTTCGTTGCTTGTCCTAGGTCTGCCGACGCTCGCTTCCGCACAGTGGCGCGACCGTAACCGCAATGACGATGACTATCGTACGAATCGCCGCGACGACCGCAACCGGAATGACCGGAACCGTAACGACCGGAATGGCCAGTGGGGCAACAACCAGGGCTACAATCGCAATCTCAACGGGACGATCAAGAACCTGAAGAACAATGCGAGGGAATTTGCGAGGCGTCTCGATCGCGAGCTCGACCGCAGCCGTTACGACGACCGCCGCCAGGAAGATCAGCTGAACAACCTTGCGCGGCAGTTCGAGAGCGCGACCCGAAGACTCGACGACTCGTACGACAACGCGCGTGATTACAATCGTAGCCAGGACGAGGCGAATCGAGTCCTTCAGCTCGGAAACCAA
>JAKOSS010000023.1 GCA_029777145.1 Acidobacteriota bacterium
AGAAGGCGGCCGAGAAGGGCAATGCCGACCGCGAGATCGACATGGCGCAGGTGTTCTGCAACGACGCGATCCAGCGGATCGAGATGTCGGCGAAGAACACGATCGCGGGCATGCTCGAGGGCGACGACGCGAAGATGCTCCTCGTGGCGCTCAAACGCTTCACGAAGAACAATTCGCCGATCAACACGATCACCGCGCGGCAACGCATCGCCGACACGATGATCACCGCAAACACCTACACAATTTAGATTTCCGATTTTGGATTTTGGATTGGGCCCCGAAACTTTGTGTTTCGGGCCCTTTTTTTTGTGACAGGAGCGCAAGCGTCCCGCTTGCAGTGAGCGCGAAAGCGCGAACAGATCGGGCCCGTGCGAGAAGTCCCGGGCCCTTTTTGCGGACAATTCTTTCCCGCGGAACACGCCAAAAACGCAAAAAAATTGTGCCCGCGAATAAGCGCGAATCCTCGCGGATCAACAGAAAGAACATTCGCGTTGATTTGCGGAAATTCGTGGGCAGGATTTTTCGCGTTTTTGGCGCATTTCGCGGAAAACATCCTTCAGGGAAGCAGGTCAAACACAACCACCTCGTTCCGTCCTTTCTTCAGCCACGACGCCGGGCAGTAGAGTTTCGTTTGCGGCCCGATTTCCCAGTAGCGTCCGAGGTTGTGGCCGTTGACGTAAACGATGCCTTTTTGCCAGCCGGCGGTGTCGATGAAGGCGTCGCCGGACCGATCGAGATCGAACGACGCGCGGTAGAAATTCAAACCTCGCGACGCATCAGAAGCACCGGAAATCGTCCGCATCGCCCGTGCGACGAACGCTTCGTCCATCGGATACTGCGTCACCTGCCAGTCCATCAGCGTCATGTTGTTCAGCGTCACTCGGTCGGTGATGCCCTTGCGGTCGATCATGAACTGGCCGTAGTTGATGCGGCCCATCGCCTCGACCACGATCTCGAGTTCCGGCATCGCCGAATCCGTTTTCGGTAGATCGACGGTCCAGTCGCCGCCGTCGCGATAGACCGTTTTGATCAGCTTTCCGTCCAGATACACCAACGCGAAATCGTGCGGTTCCCAGATCTTGAGCTTGCCGCTCTTGTGTCCGATCAGCTTCGTTTTGTACGAGATCAGCCCGGTGTATTGCCCCAATAATTCCATCGGTACGGGCTGCACGACGTTCTTCGAAGGCAGTTTGAGATCGAACAGACCCCCGGCGCGAACGAGTTGGAGTTTAGGAGTTTCGACAGTCGGAACCGGAGTCGGAACTTCAGGCAGTTTCGAACCCAAATGACGCGCGATCAGATCACGGATCTTGTGAAATTTTTCGGTCGCGCGGCCTTGTTCGTCGATCGGAGCGTCGTAATCGTAACTCGTTACATCCGGCTGATACTGCGTCGGATTGCCGGCGTTCGCGCCCGCCCAGAATCCGAAGTTCGTTCCACCGTGGGCGACGTACAAACAGAAGGATCGCTTTTTCGACATCAGATAGTCGAGCTCGCCGAGGATCTCTTTCGGATCGGGTTTCGCCCATTTTTCGCCCCAGTGCGTCAGCCAGCCCGGATAACTCTCGCTCGAGAAAGCCGGTACGTTCGGATTGCGATTGAAGGCCTGCTCGAAATCCTTGTCGTTCGATCCCGAATCGAGCCCGATCACCGCGCCGTCGATGTTTCCCGCCTCGAGCATGTACGGCGTCGCGCCGTC
>JAKOSS010000298.1 GCA_029777145.1 Acidobacteriota bacterium
GGCGAGATGATCCTCGCCCGGCTCGACGCGGAAGGCGTCTGCGTCTCGACCGGATCCGCCTGCAACGCGGAATCCCGCACGGCGTCGGCGGTCATGCAGGCGATGGAAATTCCGTACGAACGGGCGCTCGGCTCGATTCGGCTGTCGCTTGGAAGGTACAATTCAATGAACGAAGTTGAGCGGGTGCTTGAGATCCTGCCGGGAATCATCAGCGACCTGCGGCGCATCGCCGGCTGATCCCCTCGCCTGAAGATGTTCGACACGCTTAAGTCAAAACAGGCCGAACTGGCGGAAACGCGCCGGCTGATACTCGCCCACGGGTGGAACACGACGTCGTATCAGATCCTCAATCCCGGATTCAATCGGTGGTTCTCGCGCGAAGGAGACGCCGTGATCGGCTGGGCTCCGGCCGCAGGAGTGCGGGTCGTCGCCGGCGCTCCGGTTTGCCCGAAGGACCGTCTGGAGACGTTGGTTCGCGAATTCGAATCGGAGGCGAGGAAGCATCATCAGCGTGTTTGCTACGTCGCGGCGGAGGCCCGGCTCGAATCCGTTCTGAAAGACTCCGACCGGCATTCGCGCGTGCTGCTCGGCGCCCAGCCCGTTTGGGATCCGGCGAACTGGCCGTCGATCGTCGCGCGCGACCGCTCCTTGAGAGCACAGATCAATCGCGCCCGGAACAAAGGTCTTGAGGTCGAGGAATGGTCGCAGGAGCGGGCGTTCGAGAACGCGGAACTTGAGTCGGTCCTACAGGCCTGGCTCGGCGACAAGGGACTTCCGCCGCTCCATTTTCTTGTCGAACCCGACACGCTTTCACGCATCTTCGATCGCCGGATCTTCGTCGCCTCCGGACCCGGCGGCATCTCGGGTTTTCTTCTCATCTCGCCGATCGCGACTCGCAAAGGCTGGCTTTTCGAACAATTCATCCATCGGCCCGGATCGCCGAACGGAACCGTCGAATTGCTGATCGACGCGGCGATGCGCGCGCTCGGCCGCGACGGCCACGAGTTCGCGACGCTCGGTCTTTCGCCGCTTTCGCACCGCGCTAAGATCGAGCGTTTCGTGAATCCGTTCTGGCTCCGAACGCTGTTGCGGCTCGTCCGGCGTTATGGCCGGCCGCTTTACAACTTCGACGGTCTCGACGCGTTCAAGTCAAAGCTCCGGCCGGATCTCTGGGAACCGATCTACGCGATCTACGACCGACCGAGTTTCACTCCACTCCCGCTCTACGCCGTCGCGTCTGCCTTCAGCCGCAAGCGTCCGATCAGGCTTTTTGCCGGCGGCCTCGCGCGGATCACGGCGCTCGCCGCCCGCCGTATCCGCCGCTACCTATCGCGCCTCGGATAGTTCGTTCCGATTGATGAACTTTTGCCGGCGATCCGGCGTAAAAATCTTCGATCCATTTTCGGAGAAACAAAATGTCAAACAATCGATTTCTTAAATTATTCCTATCGTTTGCTTTACTAATCGCGTTCGTTTCGGGCGCCGTTCCGCAGGCCGCGCTCGCCCAAACGCCGGCTGTTCAATCGACTTCCGATCTTGACGCCGCGCTGCAGCGCGTCGAGGAAAAGGTCGAATCACGCCGCAAGGAACTCGGAATACCCGGAATGTCGCTTGCGATCGTCAAGGACGGCAAGGTCGTGTTCATGAAAGGCCTCGGATACAAGGACTTCGAGAGAAAGATCCCGGTCACGCCCGACACGCAGTTCGGCATCGGCTCGGCAACCAAAGCATTCACCGCACTGAGCGTGCTGATGTCCGTCGACGAGGGCAAGGTGAACCTCGACGACAGTCCGCGCAAATACCTGCCTTACTTCAAGATGCAGGATCCGGAAACGGACAGGAACATCACCGTCCGCGATCTCATGGACCACTCATCCGGACTGAACCGGACCGATCTCGCGATGATCACCGAACGCCTGACGCGTCCGGAACTGATCCAGGTCGTCGGCAACGCGAAGCCGATGGCGAAGCTCCACGAGCGCTTTTTTTACAATAACGTGATGTTCGCGGCGGCCGGAGAGATCGTCGCGCAGACCCAAAAAACGCCTTGGGAAAAGTTCGTCCCGGAGCAAATCTTCAAGCGGCTCGGGATGAATAATTCGACGATGGATATCGCGTCGATGAAGAAGGCGAAGGATTATTCGCTTGGTTACGACTACAACTTCGACACGAAGGAAACGCGCCTGTTGCCGTTCCGCTCGATCGATGCCGTCGCGCCGGCCGGTTCGATCAATTCGTCCGCGCGGGACATGGCGAAATGGATCACTTTCGTCATGGACAAGGGATCGATCGACGGAAAGTCGCTGATCAGCGAGAAGTCGTATGAAGAGTGGACCAAAAAGCAGATGAACGTTGCGCCGAACGGTTCGGTCGCATACGGGCTCGGATGGTTCGTTCAGGAATGGAACGGAATGAAGGTGTTGCAGCATGGCGGGAACATCGACGGCTTCAACTCGATGGTGGCAATGATCCCCGAAAAGAAGGTCGGCTTCGTGATGCTGACGAACGTTTCGGGATCACCGCTCGGAAGCGAGCTGATGTCGCTCGTCTGGGATAACCTCATCGGAAATCCGAACAAGCCGCAGAACGTCACGGCCGACGCAATGGCGAAAGAAGTCGGCAAGTACAAATTCGAAGCGGCCGGATTCGACATTGAGGTGAAGATCGAGGATGGCGGATTGGTCGCCGTCGTTCCCGGCCAGCCGACGTACAAGCTCGAAAACGTCGGCGGACGCAAATACAAACTCGGCGGTGCGCCCGACGGCTTCTTCATGACCTTCAAGGACGACTCGATGTACCTCGAGCAGCCGCAAGGCAACTACACGCTGCCGAAGAACGCCGGCGGCGCGTCCGAGGCGGATCAGGCGAAGCTCAAGGAATTGATCGGAAGTTACCGCCCTGAATCCGGCGCCCTTACGATCGAGATCAAGGATGTCGGCGGCAAGATCGCGGTCGTCGTCCCCGGCCAACAACCTTATTTCGTCGCCGAGAAGGCAAAAGACGTTTACAGCCTGAAGCCTCTTCCGGACGAGTTCTCGCTGAAGGTCAAGCGCGGCGCCGACGGCAAGGTGAACGAGATCATCCTCGCGCAGCCGCAGGGAGAACCGAGCTTCAAGCGCGTCGACCCGGCGACCGAGAAGCCGAAGATCTCTGTTGACGAATTGTCGGCCAAGGTCATCGCGGCGACCGGCGGCGAGGCGAATATCCGAAACGTGAAATCGCGCGTCGCGACGATGGAGCTCGACATGGTCAATCAGGGGGTTCAGGGCACCGCGACTTCATATGCGACGGCGCCAAACAAGTCCGCGACGGAAACGACGATGACGGCGCTCGGAAAGGTGATCGCGAAAAGCTACGAGTACTTCGACGGCACGTCCGGCGAGGAGAGCGTGACTTTTGCACCGACCGAAAAATACACGGGCAAGAAGCTCGAGGACTACCGGATCAACAGCGATTTCTATGGAGTGCTCAATTGGAAGTCAAACTACAAGAGTGTCGAGGTAAAGGGGATCGAAAAGGTCGGCGACGAAGAATGCTGGGCGGTCGAGTTCACGCCTGAAAAGGGCACGATGTTCACCGAATACTATTCGACCAAGTCGTTCCTTCTGATCCGCCGGCGCGGCGTCGTGACGTCGAGCACGAGCGAGCAGACGCTTCCGTACTCGATCACGTATTCCGACTATCGGGACGTCGACGGGGTCATGATCCCGTTCAGGATGGTCAATTCGAATCCTTCGATGGGTGAGACGATCACGACGATCAAGACTGTGAAACAAAACGTTCCGATCGACAGCAAGGTCTTCGCGCCGCAGGTTTTGAAGCTGGATTGATCGTTAATTGCGGAACCCCGCACGCAGTAAGGGGGCCGATCTTGACACTCAGGGGTATTGGGACTGGTCCGGCAGCCGTCGATCGCTCCCGCGATCGTGCCCCCTTACTTCGTGCGGGGCTCTACATTGGGCGTTAATTGAGCAGCGATTCGATCACGACCGGCTGGATCCGGCCGCCGACGAGATGTTCCTCGCTGTGATCGAAGACGGCGTCGAGTTCCTTTTCGACGCTTCCGTGCCCCTCGGGGATCTTCTTGATCAGCGGTTCGAAATTCTCAAAATCGTAAAGCTTCGTATCGAGCAGGTGCGAGCCGGTGACGTTCGACAGCGCCGTCATGATCGAACTGCGGATGAACGGGATCTCTTTTTCGAGTTCAGCGACGATCTCTTTTACCCTCGCGCGCTTGAGATTCGGCTGCGATCCGCAGAGATTGCACGGGATGATCGGAAACTCGCGTTCGA
>JAKOSS010000299.1 GCA_029777145.1 Acidobacteriota bacterium
AGCGGTAATCGCGCGTGAACGCGCAACTCATGCGAGTTGACGAACTCCCAAATCCCACATCCCAAATCCCACATCCCAAATCCCACCTCCCCAATCCGAAGTCCCCATTCCCAAATGCCATGTCGCGCCTCGCTCATTTTTTTTATCTACCTTGTCTTTTCGCGATCAGACACTGCACTGTATGCTTGTAGGACGGCCGAGAGCATGAGGGAAAGACGCAGTAAAATCAGGAATTCGGGACGCGGGATCATCGGCGGCGTTTTGCTGCTGCTGGCGATCTGTGCGTCGTCGGCGTTCGGTCAGACGAGTTGCGAGGACAAGGTTCCGGCGGAATGCGTCGCGTCCGAGGTCGTCGTCAGGCTCGTTAATCCGACCGACCTCGCCGCCGTCGCATCGCAGTACGGCTTGAATCCGACGCCGCTTGGCCAGGTCGGATTGCCGCCGACCTTTCGGCTTTCGATCACCGACGGTGTCAAGGTCAACAACAAGATTCAACAGCTCGTCGCCGACGCGCGCGTCGCAACCGTCGAGCCGAACCGAAAATTTTTCAGCGTCGAACAGGAAGGATTGCCGTGGACAATCGGGCGCTCGTGGGCGATCGGTCGTTCGTGGGCGATCGGCGGCAGTTCGAAGGGATTCCGCCGCCAGTGGTTCCCGAACGGGATCAGGCTCGAAGAGGCGTACGCCGCGAGCGGCACGCGCGGTCTGCGGACGGACAACGGCCAGCCGGTAAAAGTCGCTGTCCTCGACACCGGGATCGATCCGAATCATCCGCTTTTCGACGGCAAACTCCTGCCCGGATACGACTTCATCGACAATGATTCCGATCCGTCCGAGGTCGGCGCGCTCCGCGTCGGCGCATTCGGACACGGCACCGCTGTCGCGAGCCTGATCGCGCTGACCGCGCCTGATGCAAAGATCATCCCGTTGCGCGTCCTGCGACCGGACGGCACGGGCGATCTGTGGCGGATCGCGCAGGCGATCATCTATGCCGCCAATCCCGACGGCGATCCGACGACGCACGACGGCGCCGATGTCATAAACATCAGCTTTGGGTATCCCGAAGGCCAGCAGCTTCTCAAATCACTGCTCGACGATTGCGGCGACGGAGTGACCGCCGACGGAACGACGTTTCCGGAGATCGGCGAGAACCAGCTCGTCATCATCGCCGGATCGGGAAACGGCGGAAATTCGTCGCCGATATATCCGGCGGCCGAACTCGAGATCCGAGCCGGGCGAGATCCGAAGCCGTTCGACGGCGTCCTGAGCGTCGGAGCCGTAAACCGATTCAATCAAACCGCTGATTTTTCCACCATCGTCCCGCTTTCGACGCTCGCACTGGCGCCCGGCGAGGATATTGTCTGCGCCATTCCCGGCGGACGTTACGGAGTCTGGAGCGGAACGTCGATGTCCGCACCGATCGCGTCGGCGGTCGCGGCCCTCGTGAGGGCGACCTATCCGACCGCATTGCCGAAAGACATCGCCGACCAGCTCGAAGAAACGGGGCTGGCGACGCCGCCGTTCGGCGTGGGCCGCATCGACGCCCTTCGTGCGGTGACGATTCCGATCCCGGTCCGCGCGAAGGCGAGGCGCTAGATCAGATCAAATTGCAGATATCAATTGGCTCCAGCCGCTCGGGTTGGAGCCTTTACTTGTTCTGGGTCGAATGTTGCCACGAGCTTCAGAGACTGTGTCAGAACGGCGATCTCGCGATCTTCGGGTTGAGCGAAAGTTGGCAATTTTCTTTTGAATTGCCGTCTGCTTCAGCTGACGGACGCGGATAAGTTAAGTAATGACGGGCTTTAGCCCGAGGATTCGGCTAGAGCCAAGCTCTTTCATTTTCTCCCGATCCGTTCGTTAGAACGAACGGCAATTCATGAAAGTCCTATGGGAGGCGACTCTTGACACAGCCTCTTAAGCTCGTGGACCGAAGGCCAATAAGTTAAAGGCTTCCGCCAAAACCCATGTGGCTGAAGGCAATTCGATCGCCCCGCCAAGAAGCAACGGCATAAATTTCAAAACTTTTTCACCGTCGGTGTCTTTTTCCCGTTTCCCGCAGCACTGTCCGTTTGATTAACCCCCGTTCATCAAAAAAACAGGAAGGTATTCGAAATGCAAAAAGTTAGGTCAAACGGACACATTTGGAAGGTAGGATTGGTCGTGATCGCGGTTCTCGCATGGGTCTCCGCGCCCTTCGTCTTGAATTCGAGGGTCGCAGCGAGCGGGGGTGAAATTCCGGTCTCGACGATTTCGGCGACTTTGGTCTCGCCGAGCGGTTCGATCAATCCGCACGGATTGGCGACATACAACGTTTATCTCAGCGGCAACCGCGAACTCGAGGTCGAATCCGAGGACGTGAACGCCGCCGGCGCGACGCTGACGTCGTTCCTTGACGGCGTCGAGATCGGCCAGGCGGTCGTCGGCACTGATCTGAAGGCCAAATTGCGGCTCCGCACGCAGGACGGCCAGTCGGTTCCGAACGTGAGCTCGGGCATGCTCGTCGAAGTAAAGAACGCCGGCACGACCATCCTTTCGGGCGTCTTCGGCGGCGGAACCGGCGGCACGCCGACTCCGACCGCTTCCCCGACAGCGAGTCCGACCGGCTCACCGACCGGTTCTCCGACCGCAAGCCCGACCGCATCGCCGACGGCTTCGCCGACCGCGAGTCCTTCGCCGTCACCCGGTGAAAGCGAGATCTATGCGATCCTTTCGGGTTCGACGGTCAACGGTGTTCTTCCGCGCGGTTACGCGGCATACGAGATCCACAGCAGCCGTACCGAGATCGAAGCCCGCGTCAGCCAGGTGAGCCTTCCGATCGGAACGTCGCTCGCCGTTGCGATCAACGATTCGCCGGTTGGCAATCTCGTTCTTTCGAGCGGCGGTGAAGGCCGTCTCCGGCTGCGATCCGATCGCGGCGACAACGTGCCCGTCGTGACCAACGGCTCGACGATCACCTTGAGCAGCAACGGAACGACGATCCTTTCCGGAACGTTCGCAACGAGCGGCGGTCCGTCGCCGACGCCGAGCCCGGGTTCGACGCCGCAGGGACGCTTCTTTGAGGGCCATCTGAACGGTTCGGGAGCGACTCCGCCGGTAACGACGAACGCGATCGGCGAGATCAAGGTTCTCTTGAACGCCGACGAAACACAGGCGACGATCACGGGCGAGTTCAACCGGTTCACGAGCGCGCAAACGTCGGCTCTCGTTCAGGTTACTGTCGCCGGAACGACGACCACGGTCGCCGACCTCGGTGTCGTGCCGAGTCCCGAAGGCGAGGGTGAATTCGCGCCGACGACAATTGACGTCACCGCACAGCAAGTCGCCCTGCTTCGCATGGGTTCGTGGACGGCGGTCATCGGCAGCGCAAACAACCCGACCGGCGAGATCGGCGGCGCGATCATCAACGATTCGCATCATGCCGACTTTGACGGCGACGGCAGCAACGACCTTTCGGTCTTCCGTCCGTCGACCGGAACGTGGTACACGCAGAACGGTGCCGGCTTCTCGGCGACGAACTTCGGCAGCGCAACCGACATTCCGATGTCTGCCGATTACGACGGCGACGGCAAAACGGACCGCGCGGTGGTTCGCGACGTCAACGGTCTCGCGGTTTGGGAGATCAATCGCAGCTCGGACGGCGGCGTCACCGCGACGCAGTTCGGTTTCGCGACCGACAAACCGATCCGCGGCGACTTCGACGGCGACGGTTTGAACGATCTCGCGATGTTCCGTCCGTCCACGGGAACGTGGTACGTCCGCAACAGCAACAACACCGGTTACACGATCCGCCAGTTCGGTCTCGCCGAAGACATTCCGATGTCAACGGATCTCGACGGCGACGGCAAATCGGACATCACGGTGTTCCGTCCGTCGACCGGCGACTGGTACTCGGTCCGCAGCTCGAACGGCAGCATCCTGATCCTCCATTTCGGAGCGACGGGTGACAAGCCGGTCCGCGGCGACTTTGACGGCGACGGCCGCGACGATCTCGCGATCTACCGCCCGTCGACCGGTGTCTGGTACATCTGGAACTCGGGCAACGGAAGCTTCGACATCCGCCAGTTCGGTCTCAGCGAAGACATTCCGGTACCGGGGAACTACGACAACGACAACAAGACGGACATCGCGGTGTTCCGCCCGTCGACCGGAGTTTGGTACGTCTGGAGAAGCGTCGACAACACCTACCAGTTCCTGCAGTTCGGACTGGACGGCGACATCCCGACGGCCCGCTAGACAATTGATCGCGGAAAGTTGAATTCCGCACGCTTCCGGCGGTTGGTGCAAGGACTGATCGGAAGCACCCTGGATCCCGGCTCGCTGCCTTCTCGCGACCGGGATCTTTTTTTGTGTCAACGGAAGTCTCCGGCCGCGAATTGCGCGGATTCCACGAATTTAGCTGGGCGATCAGTTCCGCGCGATTTGGCACCGGTGTCCATGATCCGAGCATCCGCGCAATCCGCGGCCGAATCTGCGATTGCGCACGGCCCGCTTGAGTTTTTGAATCGATGAGGGCATTTTTGAAGAGCGCCGGTTCTGTCAGAACTTCGGTCGGAAGTTTGGCGTAACACCAAGCATCAATTTGTCCCCAAAAATGAAAAAGATACTGAAAATCGTCGCTGCATTGATACTGCTCGTGGTCGTTGGTTTCGGACTGCTGATCGCGTACGTCGTATTCTTCAAACCGAGTATTCCCGTCGAGGACGTCAAGATCGAGGTCACGCCCGAACGTGTCGCACGCGGGAAATACCTCGCAGAAAACGTCGCGCAATGTATGGATTGTCATGCCGAGCGCGATTGGTCGCTCGTCGCCGCGCCGGGGAAACCCGGAACCGAAGGCAAGGGCGGAGACGTCTTTGATCAGAACCTCGGTTTTCCGGGAACGTATCACGCGCCGAACATTACGCCGCATAATCTCAAGAACTGGTCCGACGGCGAGATCCTGCGCGCCGTGACGTCCGGTGTCAGCCGCGACGGGCGCGCCCTGTTCCCGATCATGCCCTACATCTACTACGGGAAGATGGACCGCGAGGATGTTTATTCGATCATCGCTTACATTCGCAGCCTGAAGCCGATCGAGTACGACGCGCCGCCGTCGAAGTCGGATTTTCCGATGAACATCATCATTCATGTGATCCCGACGAAACCCGAATTCACGACGAAGCCGGCGGAAACGGACCGTTTGGCCTACGGAAAGTATCTCGTGAACATGGCCGGCTGCATCGAATGCCATACGCCGGCAAAGCGCGGGCAGATCGTCGAGAGCGAGGCGTTCAGCGGCGGCCGCCTGTTCAAACTTCCGACCGGGAAATCCGTGATCTCGACGAACATCACGCCGGATGAGTCAGGAATCGGCAGTTGGAACGAAGACAAGTTTATCGAGACTTTCAAGAAGCACGAGGGACAACGCGCGCCGCTTCAGCCCGATCAGAATCAAACGATCATGCCGTGGACGGGATACGCGGGGATGACGCGTGAGGACCTCGCGTCGGTCTATGCGTATTTGAGGTCGTTGAAGCCGATCCCGAGCAAGTAGTCTAGCCGACGATCCGCCTGATCTGGCTCATGTGGCGCGCCGCGTGCCCGCCGATCAGTGCCAGCCAGTCGTGCGCCGTGAGCGGACCGAAGGCCGGGTGCGGAAAGGTGAATTCAGCGCATTCGATGGTCTCGAACTTGTCACGAAGTTCGTTCAGCGCGGCGGCGCTCGCTTCGAGGGCACCGAGCGAGTCGGCGATCGAGCGCGTCCCGGTCGGATGAACGATGTCGGGCGCGACGAGTTTTACGTTTTGCGACGCCATTGCCTTCTCGACGAATTCGCCTGAGACGTTCGCCTCTCCGGTCGACGTCCCGCCTTTGGCCGCGCCGGCAGCAAGCAGGCGTTCACAGATCTTGGTGATCCCGCCATCGACGATGGCGACATGTTCTACGATCTCGGCAACGGTCCAGCCTTCGCCGTTCTCGCGCATCGCCGCCTGCTCGGCGGTCAACCCGCCGGTGACGGTCTTGAACATCTGCCTGATCCGGTCGTTCGCGGTGTACGCGTCGGCGATTGTCGTGTAGTTCAACATAGTCAGTGGTCAGTGGTCAGTGGTCAGTGGTCAGTGGTCAGTGGTCAGTAGTCAGTAGTCAGTAGTCAGTAGTCAGTAGTCAGTGGTCAGTGGTCAGTGGTCAGTGGTCAGTGGTCAGGTTGATCAGTCGGCAGCCAATCGCAAATCGCAAATTGAAAATCGCAAATCCGCAATCCCGAATCCGAATTCCCAAATGCGCTCATTTTCCTTGTCCCGAAAGTATCAGCCGGTGCCAGCGAAGGCTGCTGAAGAGGTCCTCGGACGAATTCTCGTATTCCCGCACATAACCCGTCTGGAAATAGATATTGTCCTCGGTCGACCAATTGAGCATGATGATCGGCTGAAACGAGACGAGCGTTTTTTCATCCGGAAGTGCCGTCACGTCAACATTTGCGTTTGAATTGACTTCAGGCTCAACATTTGAGTTCGGATCCGTCTGCGACTGCTTCGCCCGATCGTAAGCCTGCGACGAGATCAGCAGCGGGTTGCGGAGCGGTATCGCCGCCTGCGTCGGAGCATTGCCGATCGCATC
>JAKOSS010000300.1 GCA_029777145.1 Acidobacteriota bacterium
GCCGGTCACCGTACGCGGCGCGAACCGGATCTGGCCGCAGGATTACAAATTCCCGCGCTTTCGGCAGGTCGAAGTCGTTTTCCATCCGGTCATGCAAATCGAAAAACCCGCGGACGGCGAAGTCTCGCGGGAATTTCTCGAGATCGAAACCGAACGGATCGCATCGATCATCCGCGCGGCGCTTTAGACCGACTCAACCCACTGTTCTCAACGATCGCTTCAAGTCTTACCGAGAGGTCGACCAAGCCGCGGATAGCGCGGAATTCGCGGATCAAACAAAAGCAATAGCCGCGTTCGTCGGCAACCGACATCCGATCGCCGGTGCTTATCTTCCTATTGCGTTATCGGGGTTCAGTTGTCACTGGGATCAGGCTGTGTGTTCGATTCCTTCATCCGACGTTCCATTTCGAGCGCACGCCGCAGTTTGCGTCGCTGATCCGGCGTCATTTTGCGCCAGACGTCCGGAGGAATTTCCCGCGGATTTGCTCGTGGATCCCGCGACGGCAGGCCTGAATTCGAATTCGGACGCGTACGCGGATCGACGATCGTGACGCGCGGATCGTTCCGCGGATTGGGAATTTCGGGAATCGGCGGAGTTTCGGTCCGGACATCGCTCTGCGGATTCGGGGTCTTTTCGGCGAGGGTCTTTGTCTCAGACTTCGTCGTTTCCGACTTTGTAGCTCCCGGAGTCGGCGACGATTCGGCAATCGGCTGCTCGGCCGTGTTCGAGTTCGAAGCAACTTCCGACGTGTTGACGTTCGAATCAGGCGACGAAACCGTATCGACGTTACCCGCCGTCGGAGTATTCATCAAGCTGTTCGGGGCTGGCACAGGCGCGGGCGCTAGGTAGAAATACGCAAGCGTCCCGCCGCCGACCAAAACCAGCAGCAAACCCGCGACACCGACCGCCATTCCGCGCCTTTTTGGCGACGCGGCCGCTACGGCGGACGCAGAAGAGTCACGGAACGAACCCGTCGCCGCGTCCGACCGTAACCGCGTGACCTTCGAGAGCTCATCGGAATACGTCTCCGTCTTGATCTCAGACTGCTTGGCCGGAACATCGAGTTCGGATTTGAGTTCGGTCTTCTGCGTATGCAGGTTGCGGCCGACCGCGGTATCGGTCCGCTCGACGAACGTCGCCGCGGCGAACGCGGAAAGATCCTCGCCGGCGATTGCGGCTTGAAGCATTTCCTTCATTTCCGCCGCCGAAGCCGGCCGCTGGTTCGCATTGAGCGACATCGCCTGTTCGAGAACATTGGAGACCGCGAGCGGAACGTCGGGTCGCGCCTGTCCGAGAGGAACGGACGGATCCGACTTCTCGCTGAGGACGTTCATCGCCCGCGTCAGCGCATCGACCGGAGGATTTCCGGCGATCAAATGATAAAGCGTGGCGGCAAGACTGTAGAGATCGCTCCGCGGATCGGTGCCCGTACCCTGAATCTGCTCGAGCGACGCGTAATTCCGCGAGTATCCGAAAACGCTCTTCGCGGCGGTCGCCGAATCCGGATTCGTAGTATTTCCCTTCGCCAGTCCGAAATCGAGCAGAACGACCTGACCTTCAGGCGTGAGCTTGAGATTCTGCGGCTTGATGTCGCGGTGAATGACGGGCATCGCCTGCGAATGAAGGTAGTCGAGCGCGTCCAGCAGCTGTTGGGCCCAGCTCATCACTTCCCTGACCGGAAACGCGTGTCCCTCATGCTCGATCTGTTCCGAAAGGTCCTCGCCCTCGATATACTCCATCACGAGAAACTGACCGTTTCCCTCGATGAAATGGTCGCTGACGCGCGGCAGTGCCGGATGACGCAGACTGTTTAGCAATCGGGCCTCGCGCTCGAAGGCCTTCCGGAATTTTTCGTCCGTGAAAAGGGTCTCCTTGATCGCGACGGTACTGCCGAAACGCTCATCGGTGGCAATGTAAACCGCTCCCATCCCGCCCTGGCCGACCTGGCGGTCGACACGGTACCGATTCTGCAAGACTCTTCCGGCTTCTATCATCTTTCTACTCTGAAACTCTCGACATTTTACTACACTTTCTGAAAAACGAGAGGCGGACCCGATACCGGATCCGCCGTCGAATCAACGTCTGCTTTTCACCTATCTGTACGAACTCGATCCGACCTTCGGCAGATTGTATACGTCCGCGAGCGTGTTGAGTTCATATCGAACGCGGTTCCAGTTCCCCTCGGTCGTCGCGCCGTACCGGTTCTTGCGCATGTTCTTGTCGATGTCCGTGGCGATGTTCAGGCACCGGCGCACTTCGTCCTTGTTCTCGATCCAGGCATCGCGGCGATCGAATTCACGCGCGAGTTCATCGGTCGCCGATTCGAGA
>JAKOSS010000301.1 GCA_029777145.1 Acidobacteriota bacterium
AAGGTGCCTGGAAGATGATGGATTTTATCAAGGAGAGCGACGGCTGGAAACTGACGATCAACCCGCCGAAGTAGACGGGCATTCGCCGGCGAATACTGAAAAACCACGAAACTGCGGTCGGTTTCGTGGTTTTCGTTTTTGTCGGCGACTTCTTTTCCGATGAAGTGCACGATTTGCGAAGGCTGATGAAAGCTTCGTTTGAGATCGATCTCCCGAACTTGTGCCAAAAAGCCGGCGACGAGCCGATAGCTGTTCGTTGACGGCTGGCCGGCAATCGGTAGAGACAGATTCAAGAGCCGGTGTCTACAGCTCAAGACACATCAGAGACAACTCCATTGCCCGCCGACGACCATCGCCGGCGCGCCGTTTCCGCCGGCTTGGCAAGGCGTTGAGTTTCGCCTGCAGTTCGAACAGTAGACGAGCGAGCCGTTCGGACGGCCCGGCGGAAGCGCGCCCTGCGCAAACGTCATGACCTGCAACGGCGCACCCAGTTCGACGTCCGTTCCGAAATACGTCGGGTGACCCTGAACCTGGCCCTCGGCCGGCTGTCCGGTCATAAAGACGATCGTCGCGCGATCGAAATTCTTCCGTTCCGCGCCGCGGCATCCGAGAATGTATCCGTCGTAACAGAAGCGATCGCCGGTCGAATACACGCGGACCCGTTCGTCGGCGGTGAAAGTGCTGGCGCCGTACATGCTTCCGACCGAAACGAATGTCCGGCGCGCCTTGAAGATGATCGGGTCGTCGAAGATCGAGTTCAGGATCGTGATCGGGTACGAATAATCACCGGCGTTCGGATTCTGGACTTCGTTGTAAACCAGCGAGTTCGTCATCGACTCGGTCTGCGAACCGATCACCGTCAGGCTCCCGTTGTCGAGCAAGTTGAGAAACGTTCCGCCCTTCGCGTTCGCGTATCCGCCGCCGAACGTGTCCTGAACGATGACCATTCCGGAATGCTCGAAGTGCATTGAGTTGGCGGCCTGCGACGACGTCCGCTGCGGATTGATGAACTCACTTGCCTCGATCTTCCAATCGGTATTTCGCGTGTCGCAGTAGATTCCCGAATCGGTGTTGTAGAGAAATCGCGAGTTGCGGACCTTGACGTAGTCGAATTGCCAGTTGAGATTCGTCTGCGGCAGCCCGTGGGCGTAAATGCCGCGCCAAAAGGCGGTGAACGCGACATTGTCGAAATAGATGTCCTGCGTCGATGTGTAAGCGCCGAGCGCCTCGACGCCGACCGATCGCGAAAGTCCGGCCTGCGATGACAGCTCGATGTTCTCGATCCCGACCTTTTCCGTGCATTCGCCGATCCTGAAGATCGACCGATTCGCCGCCGTCAGTTGGATCCGGGTCGCGCTCCGGCGGACAAGATTGCTCGTGCCTGCCTGCGAATGAAGTCCGCCGGCGCCTTTGATCGTGATGTTCGACGGCAGCGTCAGGCTACTGGTGACGACGTAGTCGCCTTCGGGAAAGACAAGTGTTCCGCCGTTGCGGGCGGCGATGAACGCGAGCGCGCTCTTCACCGCGATCGTGTCGTCCGCGCGGCCGTCGCC
>JAKOSS010000302.1 GCA_029777145.1 Acidobacteriota bacterium
ACCCGGGATCCGCGAATTCAGGTTTGAGTACGAAGGCGGAACCGACGTTTTTCTGTCGCCGGCGAATCTCGACGCGGGCGCGGAAAGCACCGGGCTCCGAATAATCAGATCGGAAGCGCGGAAGGACGGACTTTTCCTCGTGCTCGAAGGCCGCGCCGGCCTGACCTACGATCTCGGACTCGTTTCACCCGTCCAATTCCCCGAATCCGACGGCGTCAGAACCTATCGCGGCGAAGTTCGGAACTGGCTGCTTCGCGTACCGTTCACGGGTGACCCGGGCAAGTACGTTCGCCGCGAGGTTCTCCTCAGGAAGCCGTGAAATGTTAAGATTCAAGTCGGATGGCGCAACAGGAAAGATCCCGACCGCGAAATACGCGAAATGCGCGAAAAGACGCATTCGAAAGCTCTTTCGCGGGAACTGAATGCCAGCGCGCCAACAAACACCTGCGGAGTGAATTAATGAAAAAATTGCTTTTGATCGTTGCGGCGTCGCTGCTGATGTCGCTTGCTTCCTGCGTCAGCGCGCCGGTCGATAATCAAACCGTCTCGACCAAGAAGAAAGACGGCCGGATCAAGATCGGCTTCTCGATGGACACGCTCAAGGAGCACTGGGTGAAGGACAAGGCGCTGGTTGAAAAACGCGCCGGCGAATTGGGAGCGGACGTCGTGGTGAACGTCGCGGAAAGCAACGACGAGCGTCAGCTCAAGCAGATCGACGATTTTCTGACGCAGGGCGTCGATGTCCTGATCATCGCTCCGCACAACGGGCAGGTGATGGCGACGGCGGTCGAGAAAGCAAAGGCGAAGGGAGTTCCGGTCGTCAGTTACGACCGGCTGATCCTCAGCGACCAGATCGACGTTCTCGTCTCGCATCTTCATTCGCTCGCCGGGCAGATGCAGGCCGAGTATGCACTCAAGAACGCGCCGAAAGGAAATTACGTGATGATCTACGGCGCGCCGACCGACAACAACGCGCTGATCATGAAAGAGGCACAACTCGCCGCGCTTAAGTCGGCGGTCGATCGCGGCGACATCAAGATCGTTGCCGATCAACACGCCCGCGACTGGTCGCCCGAAGAAGCGCTGAAGATCGCTGAAAATGCGTTGACGCAGAACCGCAACGACGTCGTCGCGTTCGTCTGTTCGAACGACGGCACGGCCGGCGGCGCGGTCCAGGCTCTGAAAAAGCAGGGTTTGATCGGAAAGGTCGTCGTCACCGGAATGGACGCGCAGATCGATGCACTGCAGCGGATCGCGCAGGGCGAGCAGTCGATGACGATTTACAAGCCGATCCAGCCGCTCGCGTACGCGGCAGTCGAAGCGGCCGTCAAACTCGCGAAAGGCGAGAAACTCGAAACGACGAAAACGATGAAGGCCGTCAACAAGGAAGTCCCGTTCATTTTCATCGAGCCGAAGATCGTCGAGAAAGGAAATCTGATGGACGTCGTCCGCGACGGCTACGAGGAATACGACAAGATCTTTGCCAATGTGCCCGAGGATCAACGGCCGAAGAAAGACTGAACAAGTCACCCATGAAGACTGCATTCGTACATCATCCGAGCTCGCTCAAGCACGACACCGGCCCCGGGCATCCCGAAACGGCGCGGCGCTATGAAGCTGTCATGTCGGCCGTCACCGGCGACGCCGGGCTGTGGTCGGAGTTGAACGAGATCGTTCCTGAAAAGGCATCGCAGGGTTTGATCCAGGCGGCGCATACAAAGGAGCATTTCCGGCGTGTCGAGGGGGCGTTCGAGAACGGTCTCGAGCGGCTCGATTCGGACACCGTGATCTCGATGCAGTCCTTCGATGCGGCGCTCTTCGCGGCCGGCGGCGTCTGCCGCGCCGTCGATGCCGTGATGACGGGTGAGGCGAAGAACGCGTTCGTCGCCGCCCGGCCGCCGGGCCACCACGCGACTGCCGAAAGCGCGATGGGCTTCTGCCTTTTCAACAACGTCGCGGTCGGCGCACGCTACGCGCAGAACCGTTTCAAGGAGATCGAGCGCGTGGCGATCCTCGATTGGGACGTCCATCACGGCAACGGCACGCAGGGGATCTTCTTTGACGATCCGTCGGTATTCTTCTTTTCGATGCATCAGTACCCGTGGTATCCGGGAACGGGAAGCCGCGGCGAGACGGGTTTCGGACGCGGACGCGGGTACACGATGAACATTCCGGTCAAGGCGCATACGAAGGCATCCGAGCAGCGACGGATGTTCGAGTCGGCGCTGGAGTCGATCGCATCGGATTTCACTCCAGATCTCGTGATCATTTCATCCGGCTTTGACGCGCATCTCACCGACCCGCTCGGTCAATTGCGGCTTGAGGATCAGGATTATGCTTCGATGACGAAAAGTGTGCTTGACTGGGCTGAGGAGACTTGCGGCGGGCGCGTGGTTTCGGTTCTCGAGGGCGGTTACAACCTTCAGACGCTCGGGCCGACGGTTGCGGCGCATGTCACGGCTCTTTCGAAAGGATAACGACGGGTTCGCCGATCGCCGATTCCGGCGCGATGGACTCGAATCGGCTTGCGGTGAATAGAACCTCGCGCGAAATGAGATCGAGTCTCACAGTCTGAAATGGAAACGTGAACAGATAGCTCTTGCTCCTTGCGCCGACGACGAACGTGTTGCCGAACTGCAGGTCGCGGACTCGGAAATATCCGAAATCGTTCGTCATGACATCCCTTCGGTCGAGGGTCGTCAGATCCATCACCATGATGCTGACACGTCGCGCGGGCCGTCCGTCATCCGTCGTGACACGACCGTTGATCTCGCCGCGGATGTCGAGCTGCGCGGACGCGGTTCCCGTAAGCAGGACCGCAAACACGGCGGCCCCGAAGAGAATAGAGAGTCTCCTCATGATCAAAATTCCTTGTTTTTGCGTTCCCCAAAAGATACTTCAAAAGGCGTCGAATTTCCAGAACTGCACCCGGACCCGATTTTAGACAGGCCGTTCCCAACTGTGCTAAACTTCCGCCATCAAGCCAATAAGGAGACGAAGCAATGCCCGACCTTGAGATTACGTGCGTGCAGTGCAAGGAGGTCTTTCTTTTCAGCGAAAAGGAGCAGGAGATCTTCTATCAACGAAATCTGATGACGCCGCAGCGTTGCCCGAAGTGCCGTTCGAAACGAGCCGCGTCGGGCGACAACGCGCCGGCGCGATTTGAGATCGTCTGTGATCACTGCGGGAAGCACGACCACGTTCCTTTTCAGCCGAAGGTCGGCCGCTCCGTACTCTGTCGGGAATGCTACAATGCGAGCCGCTCGAAGGTGCGCCCGGCCTAGTTCCTGAAGGTTCGCATCCCTTTCCCGTGAATGCCGGAGGCGATCGTTCCGAGCCGTAATCAATAACCAAATGAGCCAGTTTGAGACCGTTAAATATACCAAGACGGACGGTGTCGCCGTGATCGTCATGAACCGTCCTGAGGCGCTGAATGCGCTGTCGCTGCAACTGACGAAGGATCTGCGCGCGGCGATCCGTGAAGCGATCTCGGACGGCGCGCGGGCGGTAGTCCTGACGGGTGAAGGGCGCGCTTTCTGCTCGGGCGGCGATCTTCGCGAAATGCAGATGATGTGGCAAATGGAAGGACGGATCGAGGCGTTCATGGAAGAGCCGCTCAAGGCGCTTCACGACGTCATTTTGCTGATCCGCGAAACGCCGGTTCCGTTCATTGCCGCGGTTCAAGGCGTTTGCGCCGGCGCGGGAACGAACTTTGCTCTTGCCTGCGACATCGTTTTCGCTGCTCGCGGCGCGACATTCAACGAAGCTTTTGTCAGAATCGGACTTTCGCCTGATTGCGGCGGATCGTTCTTTTTGCCGCGAGCCATCGGCGAAAAACTGGCGGCCGAAATTCTCATGACGGGTGAAACAATTTCAGCCGAACGCGCGTTAGACATCGGGATGATCAATCGCGTGGTTGAGCAGGAAGAATTGATGAACGAGGCTTCGGTCATGGCGAAACGGCTCGCCGCGGCGCCGACAGCTTCGATCGGACGGATCAAGCAGATGCTGAACGCGACGTTCTCGAACGATCTCGCGTCGCAGCTTGACCTCGAACATCGCCTTCAGATCGAATCCGGAAAGGGAAACGATTTTCGCGAAGGCGTCCAGGCGTTTTTCGAAAAGCGCGCTCCCGAGTTCACGGGGACATGAAATTGATTTGGTTTGCGAGTTGAGGCCGTCGGGTTGAACTCGGCGGCCCTTTCTTTTTGGATTCGGGAGCCGGGAGTCGTGAGTCGAGAGTCGCGAGTCGAGAGTCGCGAGTCGGGAGTCGTGAGTCGCGGGTCGGGAGTCGATAGTCGGGAGTCGCGAGTCAGGATTCGGGAGTCGGGAGTCGATAGTCGGGAGTCGGAGTCGGGAGTCGGGAGTCGCGGGTCGGGAGTCGATAGTCGATAGTCGGGAGTCGCGGGTCGGAGTCGATAGTCTGGAGTCGATAGTCGGGATACCGGGTTGGACGCTTGACTCTCGACCACCGACCACCGACCACCGACCACCGACCACCGACCACCGACCACCGACCACCGACCACTGACCACCGACCACTGACCACCGACCACCGACCACCGACCACCGACCACTGACCACTGACCAAGGATGAACCTAACCTATTCACAACTTCTCAGGGGTAACCGCAACTTCCGCAATTTGTTTGCGGGACAGTTGATCTCTGAGCTCGGAAACTGGTTCAACTACATCGCCGGGCTCGGCCTGATCCGTCTCGTGACGGGCGCGGCGCCCGAAGCCGCCGGCATCCTGCTCCTCTGCAGAATGCTTCCATGGTCACTGCTGGTTCCGTTCGCGGGCACGCTTGCGGACCGGCTGTCGCGCCGCCAGATCATGCTCTGGACCGACATTGCGCGCGGCTTTTTGGCTTTGTTGTTCCTGCTCGTCAAGACCCGCGACGACCTTTGGATCGCGTATGCCGGCGCGGCAGTATTGTCCGTGGCGTCGGCGTTCTTCGACGGCGGAAAGAACGCCTCGGTTCCGAACATCGCGGGCCGCGAGGGATTGCTCGCCGGCACCGCACTGATGTTTTCGTCGAGATTCCTGCTGATGGCGGTCGGATCCGCGCTCGGCGGGATCGCATCCGCCTATTTCGGATACGAGATCGCGTTCCTGATCAACGCGGCGTCGTTCTTCGTTTCGGCGTATTCGATCTGGCTGATCCCGGAAGATGCGATGCGCGAACAGGAAACGGCGTCGCGCGTGAAGGAGCCGTTCATGACGGAACTTCGCGAGGGGCTGCGCTACACGCTGACGAACCATTTCGCGCTGACGATCCTGCTGATGAACATCGTTTGGGCGACGGGCGGCGGCGCGACATTCCTCTCGTTCGAAGGATTGGCGACAAAGGTCTTCGGATCGATGGAGCACAGCGCGGATTTCGTGATCGCGGCACTGATGACGGCGAACGGACTCGGATTGTCGGTCGGGATGCTGATCGCGCACCGCGTCAGTTCGTTCGTCGAACGGGTCGGCATCGAGCGCCGGTTCATCGGCTGGTCGCTGCTGATCCACGGCGTGTTGTTCGCGATCGGCGGATGGATGCCGACGTTCTGGCTGACGGCCGTCTTCGTGATCGCCTCGCGGGTCGTTGTCGGAGCGGAATATGCGGTGCAGGAGACGATCTTCCAACGCGGATTGCCGGATCACATCCGCGGACGCATCACGACGCTCGATCGCGGCGCGGAGATTACCGTCTTCAGTCTTTCCAATCTCGCGGCGGGATACTCGCTGAACGTGATCTCGGCGCAGTTGCTGACGACACTTTCGGGATTGCTTGCCGGAAGCTCGGGATTGATCTGGTTCTTGCGCCAGAAGGAAGCATCACCAGAAACCGAGGTCGTGGAGACGCTGTCGGGCGCTGAGGGCCAGCCGTGATCAGGCAGTGATGATCACGGCCTTGGCGCCGGTCAGTTCGCTGAAGTCTTTCGTAAAGATCGTATCGACTTTGCGCACCTCGCCGATCGTTTCGACGAGTTCCTGGGTGGTCATGTAGCCGTCTTCGGTGTGTGCGATCGCCCAGTTCTTGATATGCGATGCCGTCCGGAGCATCTCTTCGACGAGGCGCAGATACTGCGACTTCGTCTCACACAGTGTTCCAAGACGACCCGCCTGACGAAGCTCGAGCTCGTTCCAGAAATCGTCCGTTCCGCGAAGCCACTCTTCACGCCAGGCAGTCCAGCCGAGATAGTTCCTTTGAGTCAGATTGTGCGCCCGCGGCAGGCGAAGAAACATCAGGTCGGGACCGAAGGTTTCGGCGACAAAGTCATATCCGCAACGGTTACCCGCGGTGTTCGTCCGTCCGTTCTCGAACGTTGACGGCATTGCGTTGCGGAGTCGCTTGAAGACCGTCGAGAGAGGCTGACGCAGTTCGCGCGTCGATTCGTCAAACGACAGAACGTAGTCGCCAACGCCGAATCCGATGGTCGTCGCGATCGCCCGGAGCGTCGGCGTCGCGAGATTCTCGATGTTCCTCCGGACGTTGTCGAACCACCACGAATCGGTTTCGGAAAACCATTTGCGCAGGGATGGATTCGCGAGCTTGTAGCCCGGAACATATGCGTCTTCGAGCACGGCCTCGACGTCCTCGTCGGTCAGCGAAACGGTGTTGTTCTCTACCGCCGCGACGGATTTGGTCCATCCGGTCATGGTCAGATCGTTGGCGCGAACACCGATCCGCCAGCGCTTCAGATAACTGCCGAGCGCGGCGTCGCTCGCGAACGGGATCGCGACCTCGGTGAATTTCAGCCGCTTTAGGACGGTCAGCTCGAAGGCGAGCCAGCCCCTCGGAATGCTTGTCGGATTGGTCAGCATGACGTCAGATTTCTGCAGGTTCCTCCGAGGCGTAAGACTTTAGTTCAGGGAGATCGCCGATCGACAGGAAAACGCTGACGACCTTCGGGTCGAATTCGATCCCGGACCACTCGATCAGGTAACGCATCGCCTCGCCGGCCGAGATGGCGACGGAATACGGGCGCGAATCCGTCATCGCACAATAGGTGTCCACGACGCGCAGGATCCGCGCCGCAAGCGGGATCTGGTCGCGTTCGAGGGCGTCCGGGTAACCGGATCCGTTCCACCACTCATGATGCCAGCGGATCAACAGCTGCACCGCCCGCGACTGACCGCGCCGCGCCGCTTCCTGCTCGCCGATCACCGTATGGCGCTGCATATCGATCCGTTCGTCGTCGCGCAGGACCCGATCCGAACCGATATAGTCACGTTCCATCATCAGCTCGCCGAGATCGTGCAGAAGCGCGGCCTGACGAAGCGAGAATCGATCGTGAGACGCAAAGTTGAACCGCTCGGCGATCGCGTCGGCGAGCATCGCCAAACGTTTGCCGTGCGGATGCGAATAGCCCTCGAAACTGTCGATCTCAGCACTGATCACCGCCGTGACGTCGTCATACGGCTGAACCGACGGCGCGTCGGGCGCAAAAATACTGTCCATACTCCCGGAGTTGGCTTGAAGAAAAACGGGTGCAGCAACGAAACTTCAAACTCGGCTACAGTTTATGATTTCTGCAGTAAGCTGTCGAGCATTGCGCGGGCCTCATAGTTGTCCGGCGCAATTTCCAAAAGCCGGTTCAACTCACCCTCGGCGCGTTTGAAAAGATTGTAGTCCATGAAGAACTCGACGAGGAGCAGTCGGAACGTCGGATTCTCGGGTTCGAGTTTGATCGCCGCCTGGAACTCGGTCTCGGCCTTGAACTTCTGCGTCCGGTCGACCGACAGCACTTTGCCATAGTACGCGCGGTAGCGGCCGACGTCGGGAGCCATGGCGACGGCGCGCGTGAGATACGGCAGCGCGGCCTCGTAATCTTCGTCGAGCAAAAGGCTGAATCCGTGGTCGAAGATCTCGGAGGCTTCGCGGAGCTGCTTGTGGCTCGTTTGCTGTTCGCTCCGAACGCCGCCTTTCCCTTGCCTCTGGAGCTCCGCCATAATTGACTTGAGCCGGTAATCGTATCGCAGCCGCGTTTCTTCGTTGCGGAGCGTTTCGTAGGCGTGGGCGATCTGCGTGAAAGCATTCTGGATCCGCCGAAGCTGTTCGGGCGTCGTTTGCTTGTGGAACAGATCCGGATGGAATCGTTTGGCGAGATCGAAGTATGCCTTCTTGATCCGCGCGGTGTCCGATTCGAGCGGAATGTTCAGAGTCTCGTAATGCGTTTCGGAATGCTCGACCTGCCGGAGGTACGATTCCAGGGAGATCTCGCGTTTCGGTTTTGGTTCCGGAGCCGCTTCCGGCTTCGTCTCGACGACCGGTTCGGGTTTGGCTTCGGCAACCGGATCGGGGACCGCTTTTGCCTCGCGCCTGAGTTCCAGTTTCGCGGACCGCATATCGGCGATCCGACGTGTGCTGATCGCCGAGTTATAGCCGGTTCGGGTCAGAAATCCGCCGAGCCAGAGCGCATAAAGGCATTTCAGATTGTCCGCGTCGGGCATTCCCGTGAGCCGGTTGATGTCCTCGATGCGAACCATCTCGTTCTCAAATCTCGAGAGCACGAAAGCCTCCTGCGGCCAGAGATTCGTTTGCGGCGAAACTGCCTGATTGCGCCCGAAAAGTTCCTTGAAGCTCTTGAACCGACGGATTATCGCGTCCTTTGCAATATCCCTGGCGTGCTTCATCATGATCATCCGCGTGTCGATCTCGACCGTCAGGTCGTTCTTGACGCGAACGAGCGGACTCAAGGTCCAGTTCCCGTCCTTCCATTTGAGACCGTCGATCAATATGGACTCGACCTGGCGCGCTAAGATCGTCGCGACCGTGGAATCCGCAAGTTTTCCGGATTCGCGCAAGGCGGTCGCGAGGACAATATCGTTCGTGAATTCGGGCACATCGATCAGCTCTCTCTTGGTGACCAACTGCGCGTTGAGCAACAACTCGAACAGGCGGTGACGACGCTGATTCGAAACGGCGTAGCGCACCTGTCCGTCACGGAAGTAGATGATCGCCTTTGAATTGTGCGCGGACAGCCGCACCGAGCCGTCGAGTCCGGCGTCGAGGACCTCGACGAGGAGTTCGGCCAGCGGATAGTCGGAAAGACTGCCGGAGTATTCGAGATTGTTGAGAGAACTCATGAAGGAAACACGATGCGGCTGGGGAAAACAATGTTTGCCGCCGAAAAACATAATAACAAACAGCGTGGCCGAAAGTTAAGAAAAAACTTTGCGGACGTCGTTGAGTTAGCCGTCGGCGCTCTGCTAAATTGTTGACAATACATGGCCGATAACAATCCAGCGATCAATGTCCGCGAATGCGTCACGCTTGACGAACTGGCGGCGTGCGTCCAGCTGCAGCGCGATGTTTTTGCTTTGCCCGAGATCGAGATCTCGCCGGTCCGGCATTTCATCGTCACAAAGAACGCCGGCGGATTCGCGCTCGGCGCGTTTGTCGGTGAGCGTCTCGTCGGGTTTGTATTGAGCGTGCCGGCGTTTCTCCGCGGCCAAAGCGCGTTTTACTCGCACATGACGGCCGTCGACCGCGAGTTTCAGAGTCACGGGATCGGTGCGCGTCTGAAATGGGCGCAGCGCGAACGGGCGCTCTCGGAGGGAGTCAAATTCATCAAATGGACGTTCCAGCCGGTTCAAGCAAGGAACGCTCATTTCAATCTCGAAAAACTCGGCGCGATCGTCCGTCACTACGAGGCGAATTTTTACGGAACGGATTATTCGACGGCGCATCACGAGGGAGGCAAACTCGGGCTCGACAGCGACCGGCTATTTGCCGAATGGGACCTCGAGAGCGAAAAGGCGGCGCGGCTCGCCGCCGGCGAACAATTTGTCGAAACCCGGAATCCGGCGGCCACGATCTCGATTCCGGCGAACTGGGACGAACTCGTCCGGAACGACCTCCGGCGTGCGATCGACGAACAGAACCGTATCAAAACCGAGTTTCTCGAAGCCTTCGGACGGGGAATGGTCGCGCGTTCTTTCGAGCGCCGCGACAGCGAGCCGGCGTATCTACTTTACTCCGATCAATGAGTGGGTCGACAATTTGTCTACCCTCAGGACGCGCACGATGCTGAATTTCGACATCGACCCTGATATTCGGGTCGCGGAAACCTTGCCCGCGCGGTTCTACACCGACGAATCCGTCTTCGAATCCTCGAAGGAACGTATCTTTGCACGAACCTGGCAGGCGGTCGGAATCTCGTCGGGAACCGGTTCCGTGCGGCCGACGACGTTGCTCGAAGGATTTCTCGACGAACCGATCGTGTTGACGCGTACGGGAGGCCGGATCAATTGTCTCTCGAACGTTTGCACGCACCGCGCGAAGCTCGTCGTCGAGGAAGAATGCGACGCGACCGGTCTCAGATGCGGATATCACGGTCGGAGATTCGATCTCGAAGGCCGTTTCCTTTCGATGCCCGAATTCGACGAAGCGCTCAATTTCCCATCCGAACGCGATAACCTGCCGCGCGTCGGCTGCGAGACCTTCGCCGATCTGGTGCTGGTCTCGATGAATCCGATAGCCGGGGTCACGGATTTTCTGCACGAGGTTGAGAAGATCGCGGGCGATCTTTATCGCCGGACGCCGGGGTTCAGATCGTCGCGCGAGTATTCGTTGAACGCTCATTGGGCGCTTTACTGTGAGAATTATCTCGAAGGATTTCATGTTCCGTTCGTTCATGAATCGTTGAATCGATCGATCGACTACGGGACTTATCGGACAGAGACGCACCGGTATTCGAGCGTCCAGATCGCCGAATCCGACGACGCGGCGGCAACCTTCGACGGACGTGTCGCGGCTTATTATTTCTTCGTGTTCCCGAACCTGATGCTGAATTATTACCCGTGGGGAATCTCGGTCAACGTCGTCGAACCGATCCGGAACGATCTGACGCGAGTGCGTTACCTGACGTTCGTCGCCGACGATTCAAAACTCGGTTCGGGTGCCGGAGCCGATCTCGATACGGTCGAACTTGAAGATCAGGCGGTCGTCGAATCGGTTCAGCGCGGGATCCGTTCGCGGTATTATGATCGCGGCCGGTATTCGCCGACACGCGAACAGGGGACGCATCATTTTCACCGGCTGATCGCCGAGTTCATGAACGAATGAAGCATTTGACGAAATCTGAGATCGAGGAAAACCTGGCACGCGTACTTGAGTCGCCACGCGACGAAGGCACGGTCGAGCTCATTGTTCGGCGTCCGAAAACGAATCTCCGCGAGGAGCTTGAGATCGGCGAATTCGACATCGAAAAAGGACTTATCGGCGACAATTGGTTCAAGCCCGGGCGTTCGCCGGAATCACAGATCACGATCATGAACTCGCGGATCGTCAGTCTGCTAGCCCGCGACGACGCGCGGCGGGCGCTTGCCGGAGATCAGCTTTACGTCGATCTCGATCTTTCCGACGAAAATCTGCCGTGCGGAACCCGACTCGAACTCGGCACGGCAGTGTTGGAAACCACGGCCTTGCCGCACAACGGCTGCAAGAAATTCGTCGAACGCTTCGGTCTCGAAGCGATGAAGTTCGTGAATTCGCCGGTCGGAAAGAGCCATCATCTGCGCGGAATCTATGCTAAGGTCGTCAGGTCCGGGACGGTCCGTCGCGGCGATATGATTCGAAAACTGGGCTGATCGGCGCAGGGTGGGTTCGATAAATGATCATAATTCAGATGGCAGGTCTGTCCGGTTCCGGGAAAACCACGCTCTCGCGGAACGTCGCCGCTGAGCTTGTCCGGCGCGGTCTTCGCGTTGAAGTGATCGACGGCGATGAATATCGTCAGACGATCTGCAAAGGACTCGGCTTCTCAAAGGAAGACCGTTTCGAGAATTTGCGCCGGCTCGGCGCGATCGCGCAAGTGCTGGCGAAACACGGAGTGATCGCGATCATTTCCGCTGTCAATCCGTACGAGGAGATCCGACGCGAGCTTGCGGAATCTGGCGCGATCGTCAAGACCGTGTGGATCGACTGCGATCTTCCGACGTTGAAAGGCCGCGATACCAAAGGACTTTACCGGCGAGCCCTGTTGCCGGACGGCCACCCTGAAAAGCTGAACAACCTGACCGGCGTCAATGATCCTTTCGAGACACCGGAGATCTGCGATCTGATCATCCGGACCGGAACCGAATCGATCGCCGAATCAACCGGAAAACTGCTCGGCCTCGTGCTTGATTCGATCGGTATGTCTTCGGGCCCGAGGCGTGCGTTCTTTATCGGAAGATGGCAGCCGTTCCACAACGGCCACAAATGGCTCGTCGATCAAAAGTTGTCGCTCGGCGTCCCCGTACTGATCGCCGTGCGCGACATGCAGCCCGACGATGCGAACCCGCTTTCCGCGATCCAAACGGCGGAAATGCTGCGAAAGTACTACGCCGGAAAAGATGTCGAGGTAATGATCGTTCCGGATATCGAGAGCGTGAACTTCGGACGGCGAGTCGGTTACGAGGTCAACGAATTCAAACCGCCGCCGGAGATCGAAGGGATTTCAGCGACCGAGATCCGCGAGCATCTGCGGACAGGTTCAGACGACTGGCGGGAAAACGTCGACGCCGACCTCCACCCGCATATCGTCGAACATTTCAACGGACGTGATTCCTGATCAATCGCCAGAGCGTATTAACGTATGAATTCGAACGATTTAACGCAATCCGAAATCGGTCGCGAAGTCGCGGGACTGCGCGCCGAGATCGAACATCACAACGATCTTTACTATCAAAAGAACGCGCCCGAGATCTCGGATTTTGAGTTCGACAAACTGCTCGAGCGCCTTAAGGAAATCGAATCCGCGCATCCGGAACTGATCACGCCCGACAGCCCGACGCAGCGTGTCGGCGGCCGCGCCGAAGGCTTCGAATCGTTCACCCACAAAGTTCCGCTAATGTCGCTCGACAACTCGTACAGCATCGACGAACTGCGCGCATTCGATGAACGTTGCCTCAAACTGGCCGACGGCCGGAAACTTGATTACGTGGCCGAATTGAAGATCGACGGCCTCAGCGTCTCGCTGCATTACCGAAACGGCGTTCTCGTTGTCGGCGCGACGCGCGGCGACGGTGCGACCGGCGATAATGTGACCTCGAACGTGAAGACGATCAAGACGATCCCGCTCATGCTCAAAAGCGACTTTCCGGACGAGATCGAGGTTCGCGGCGAGGTCTTCATGGCTCGCTCGGTTTTTGAAAACATCAACGCCGAACTCGAGATGCAGGGCGAAAAGCTCTACGCGAATCCGCGGAATTTCGCCTCGGGAACCCTTCGCCAACTGGACTCGTCGATCGTCGCCTCGCGCCGCCTCGACATGTTCCCGTACGACGTCTGGCAAGGAAATCAAAAGCCGTTTCAATCGCATTGGGAAAACTTCGAGTGGCTCGAAAAACAAGGGTTCAACGTCAATCCGCATCGCCGGCTCTGCGGGTCGATCGAGGATGTGATCGCGTTCTGCGACGAGATCCTGGCGGAACGAGACTCGCTCGATTACGACATCGACGGCGTCGTCGTCAAAGTAAATTCGACGGCGCTTCAGGAGGAATTCGGCTCGACTACGAAGGCTCCGCGCTGGGCGATCGCGTACAAGTACCCGGCGATGCAGGCGACGACGCGTCTCAACGGCATCACCGTGCAGGTCGGCCGCACGGGAGCACTGACGCCGGTCGCGGAACTCGAACCGGTTTTGCTTGCGGGAACCACCGTGTCTCGGGCGAGTCTTCACAACGAGGACGAGATCAAACGACTCGGTCTTCGGATCGGCGACTTCGTGAACATCGAGAAAAGCGGCGAGATCATCCCGCAGGTACTCGGAGTCGTCGAATCGCGACGCACCGGCGATGAAAAGGAATACGAGTTTCCGACGAGCTGTCCGGTTTGCGGATGGGACGCCGTCCGGCCCGAAGGCGAGGCGGTCAGGCGCTGTACGAATCCGGTGTGCCCGGCGAAGATCAAGGCCCGAATCGGCTATTTCGCGATGCGAAAGGCGATGGATATCGAGGGGCTCGGAGATGTTTTGATCGAGCAGCTGGTCGACGGCGGTTACGTCAAAACGGTTGCCGATCTATACGATCTCGATCTCCCGACGGTCGCCGGTCTCGAGCGAATGGCCGAAAAGTCGGCGACGAAGGTGCTCGATCAGATCGAAGTTTCGAAGTCGCGAGGGCTTCAGCGGCTGCTATTCGGGCTCGACATCCGTCACGTCGGCGAACGCTACGCGAAGATCCTCGCGAATCATTTTCGCGATATCGAAAATCTGAAAACGGCTTCGGTCGAACAATTGGACGACATTCCCGAGATCGGTCTGGCGGTTGCCGAGAGCGTCTATCAGTGGTTCCGCAACGAGCACAATCTCGAGATCGTCGCGCGACTTCAGGCCGCCGGCGTCAAGACCGAGATCGACGCGGACGCGGTCGCTCAGCTTGATGAACGATTCGTCGGAAAGACTTTCGTACTGACCGGAAAACTAGAAGGCTTCACGCGCGACGAGGCGGCACGACTGATTGAACAGCGCGGCGGACGCACCGCGAGTTCGGTCAGCAAGAAAACGGATTTCGTCGTCGCCGGAAGCGATGCGGGTTCGAAACTGACGAAGGCGCAGTCGCTCGGTGTGGCGGTGATAGGCGAAGAAGAATTCGTGGCGATGCTCGAGCGAAGTTAAGACGGTTGATGAAATTCAGAAAGTGCCGACTTAATCGTGTCTAAATGGCGTCGTACTTCAATCTGCACAAGCGAATTGATTTCCTCTGAACTCAATTGCTCAGTATAAGAATGCTCGATCAAGACACTTCCCTCATGGTTCAATACTCGATACTTTCGAACCTGGAGATCGAAAGAAACTTGTGATTCAAATCGTAAATTAGCAAGCCCATCCTGATTGCATTCTGACGCAAGAAACCTCAATTTTATCGACTGCACGTCTCTCGGTTTCTGGTTAAGAATCATCGATGCTTCTTGAATCGCGCTATCAAGTTCACCGTTCGTGCGTTTTGAATCAATTTCGATGAAGCCATGTGAAATAAAATAGAGGTCTCTAAAGTCAGACATCGCCTTAAAGTAATCGGCAGCGGCGGGCTTGATTGATTTTTCAAATAGCAACTTTATCGTTTGGGGTGACCTTTTCATTTCGAGTTGTCTTCCGACTGAGCGCACCCGTGCCTTTAAGATAGCCAATTCTTTTGAAAGATCTTCCGGATCGTCGATCTCCTCGCCTTTCGCGCCGCGGATCATCAATTCAAGCGAGCGGATCAGATTTTCGGCGACGTAATCCACGAACGGCTGCAACTCGCCCGCATCGGCAAGCCGGAGGACGCCGAAGTAGTTCTCCCTGTCCTCGGTCCTGATTATTACCGGCGGGTATCCGAACTGCATCAGGATAAAGTTCATCAAAATGCGCGCAACCCGACCGTTGCCGTCGTCAAAAGGATGGATGAGGATGAATCGATAGTGAAAAACGGCCGCCAGCGCGATCGGATTCGCATTTGGACGCCCACGCTCTTCCCGAAACCAGTCCACCAATTCCTGCATTTTGGCGGGAGTTTCTTCCGGCGACGCAAAAAAGAACGTCTCGCCGGTGACCGTCACGACATGGTTCGGCTGCGTTTTATACTTTCCGACCTCGATCTTTCGTCGGGTCGGCTGGCCGTCGGGTGTTAACGCGTCCTTGAAGGAATCTTCCTTCAGAACCAGAGTATGCAGTTCGCGGATGAATTTCTCGGTCAACGGCGTTTCGTTTCGCACAAGATCAAGGACCCAGTTGATCGCCTCGTTGTGGCCGGTGATCTCGAAATGATCGCGTAAAGGCTTCCCTTGCGCCGTTACGCCGAACAGGATAAGTGCTTTTGTCTCGCCGTAAGTTAGGGTGTTTCCCTCGAGGTTGTTTGAGTGATAATTCCAGTCGAGGCGGAACTTTTGCATGATCCGCGCCTCGATCTCGGGGCTAAGAGGGCGCAAGTCGTCGAGTTTGGATTTCAGCTGAGCGGCATGTTCGAGTGGGTTCATGTCCGTATTCTAACCCAAATGGCCGGTTAGCCTAGATGGCAGTCCCGAGATTCAGAAGGATCCCGCTTTAGCGTTCTCCGCGTGCCTGGCAGGCAAACTTACCTCATTCCGAGTTTGCGTTTGAAAGCCCCGTAGATCTTTTCGACCTCTTCTATCCTGAGAATCTTCGCTGCAATGACGAACGTCAGCCCGCCGAGTCCGATCGGGACGAAGCACTCGATCGCCTTCGCAAAGAATCCGTGTCCCTCGAACCTCGCGTGTAGAAGCTTGAAACTGAACCAGCAGACGACGGACATAACGGCCGACGCAGCGGCGATGCGCAGGAACGCCGACAACACCTCGCGTCCGTTGAGACGCGCGATGCGGCGCCGCATCATCAGCGCCAGAGCGATGAAGTTCACGAGCGCGACCGACGATGTCGCGAGCGCGACGCCGACGTGTCCGATCCCGTACGCTCCGAGCCAATCGCGGAAGAGAAAGCTTGCGGCGGCGTTCACGACGATCGATCCGAGAGCGATTATCATCGGCGTCTTTGCGTCGTCGAGCGCGTAAAAGGCTGGTGAAAGGACCTTGATCGCCGCGTATCCGCTCAGTCCGATCGAATAGCCGGCGAGTGCGTAAGCGGTCATCGCCGTGTCCGCCTCGTGGAATCTTCCGCGTTCGTAAATGAGCCTGATGATCGGTTCGCCGAGGACGATCAGACCGCACGCCGACGGCACGGTCATCAGAAACACCAGATTGATCGAGGACGAAAGCGTGTCGCGAAAATCCTTGAGTTTGCCCTCGCTCGCCATCCGCGACAGCACCGGGATCGACGCGGTTCCGACCGCAACGCCGAACACGCCGATCGGAAATTGCATCAACCGAAAGGCGTAACTGAGCCACGACCGGCCGCCGTCGATGCTCGAGACGACGGCGAGATTGACGAGGACGTTGATCTGCACGGCCGAAGTTCCGATGATCGCCGGCGCCATGAGTTTCATGATCCGGCGGACGCCTTCGTCGGCAAAACTCAGGACCGGCGAGAACCGGAATCCGACCTTGAGGAGCGACGGGACCTGCATCAGGAACTGCGCGCCGCCGCCGATCAGCGTTCCGATCGACATTCCGATGATCGCCCATTGCGCGCCGTCGGACGGGATCATCGACTTATCGGCCGAACCCTGCCACGATCCGCCGGCGAGCCAGTACGCAAAGCCGAGTCCGAAGATTATCGAAACGATGTTGAAGACGGTCGAGGCCGACGCCGGCACGCCGAAAACGCCCTTGGTGTTGAGCACGCCCATCGCGACCGCCGCGAGCGCGACGAGCAGGATGAACGGAAACATGATCTGCGTCATCGTGACCGTCAGCGCGGCCTTTTCCGGCGAGAAACCGGCCGCGACGATGGAGACGAGATACGGCGTCAGCAAGACGCCCAGGATCACGAAGACACTCAAAACGACCGCGAGCGCGTTCAGGACCATGCTCGCCAACCGCCACGCTTCCTGTTCGCCCTTTTTGATCTGATAGTCCGTGAAGACTTTGACGAAGGCCGCCGAAAGCGCGCCTTCCGCGAAGAGGTCGCGCAGGACGTTGGGGATCGTAAAGGCTGCCTGATAAGCGTCGTAGAGAAATCCGGCACCGAAGTAATAGGCGAACACCTGTTCGCGGACAAGCCCGAGGACGCGCGAGAACATGACGGCGATCGAAACGATCCCGGCAGATCGCGCGACGCTCGTTTGTTTGGTGGCCGTTGTTCCCGCCTCAATCACGGGTTCGGCGACTGCTTCCGGGTTTTGTCCTTCGGGAAGGTCAAGCTCTTCGGTTTGGTTCATTTCAGGTCGGGCACGCGTTCCGGTACAAGTTTTGAATTATGGATGGAATTCGGGAGCGTTGCAACAGCACAAAAAAAGAAGCAGCACGAATGCTGCTTCGGATATTCGGCGTGAAGAACTGTTAGTTGATTCGGGCGCGTGTCGGATACGTGACGCGCGTGTTCGCGATCCTGATATCGAGCGCGACCGCGTTGTAGTTCATCGGTGCGGCGCCGCCAAACTGTCCCTGGATCATCGATACGTAGTTGTTTTGAAAAGCCCTGAATCGGGGAACGCTGCCGCGTTGATTGAAGATCACGAAGAGCAACGTACCGCCGCGGGTTCCGATCTCGCCGGCGAGCGCGCTGACGCCGCCGTCGGTGTTGCCGAGCGTGCCGGTCTTTCCGACGACGCTGCCGCGGGCGAAGTCCGAGTCAAAGCGTCCCTCGAGTGTGCCCTTGTCGATTCCGGCGACCGGCATGATATCGGAAAATGCCATTCGATAGCGGCCGAGATCAGAGCGCAGCGCACGGAGAAGTTTCATCATCGCGCGCGGCGTGACGCGGTTGACGCCGAGTCCGCTCGACGTCTGAAGGATAAATTCCTGCGGCAAAATTCCGGCACCCTGTTGGACGATCTGCGAGACCTTGTAGGCGCCCCCGACCATGTCGCCGAGGCGCTCCGCCAGGAAATTGTTCGAGTAGCTCAGCGTCACCTTCAGGATCTCGCGCATCGGCGCCGATTCATGCGTGAAAAGCTGTCGAAGATTGCTCGGCATCGGCTGGACGTAAACACTGCCCGAAAGCGCGACCGACGGGAGCATCGTGATGCGTCCCATTTGCCCCGAATTGGTCAGGTAATTCTGCCACGCGCGGCTTGTCGCGGCATTCCGTTTCATCGAGTCGAGCGAGGCCAGAAGATTGTTTCCCGAAGCGACCGGCGACATCGAGTAATTCATCGAGAAATTGTCGGTCACGATCAAGTCGCCGTTGATCGTCGAAATTCCGAGATTGTTTAGTTCAAGTGCCAAACGCACTCCATGTTCAAGATTGAACATCGGATCGCGGCCCGAAACGTAAAGATTGCCGGTCAGTGTCCGCGTTGCCGGATCGATCTGACCGTCGGTCCAAACGGTGGTTTGGAAACGGAAGTCGGGACCGAAGGTCTTGAGCACCGCATAGGCGGTTGCGATCTTGACGTTGGACGCCGGATTGAACGAGAAATTCGATGAACTGTCGACAACGGTCTTTCCGTCGAGCGTTTCGACCAGCACTCCGGAATAGCCCGGAATCTGGACTTCGTTGAGCGTCGGATAAACATCGGCCGTCTTGGTGACGGTCGGGGTTGATTGGCCGTTTCCGGTCGGTTGAGCGATTTGAATGTCTTGCAAAAGCGGCTTCGGGGTCGGCGACGGCGTCGTCGGTCTCGTGTAAACCTGAGCGCGAACCGGTAGGAAAGCGAAGGTAAGAAGGAAGGCGACGCCAAGGACAATTCTATCGTTCAAAATCTTCATCGTTAATAATATTGGTTGTTTGTGCTTGCGGCAGGCTCGCTTACTAGAAGGAACGCTGGCGAAAAGTATATCACAAAACACCATCTCGTTTTCAAGCAAGACCGGAACGGCAGTCAGCCTCAGGTCCTTGATTTAAGATGATTTGAGGGGCTTTCGAGATGTCAAGCATTAATCAGTGCTTATGCATTCGACACAATACACTTATACTTTAGTGGCCACGAATGTCAAGATATTTTTTCGTTTGCCCGTACTAATTTCATCCGAATCCCGATCATAAGAGCTAGCTACGACGATCCGGCCGCTTTAGTTCGACCGAGGGAGCGCGGCGGTGTCGCCCGTCGCCAAAAATTCGTTGCAATTGGACCCGAAAGTGCATAAGATTAATCCCCCGAACGTCCGTGAGCAGAGAGCGCGTATTCCCTACCATCGAGACCATCAAGCAGGCGCATTCCGAACGGGCTTCGGAAATCCGTGCCCGTCTTGCCGAGTTTGATTCCGTTCTGAAATCGGCGGACGATTCGCGGCTTTGGGAAGAAATGGTTTTTTGTTTCTTCACCGGAGGATGCTCGGCGCGGATGGGGTTGAGATCGGTCGAGGCCGTCCGTCATCTTCTCGGGACAGGCAGCCACGAAGAACTGATGAACGCGCTCGTCGGCCGTCATCGTTACCCGAGGGCCCGTGCCCGTTACATCGTCGCGTCGCGTGAATTTCTCACGCAGCACTGCGGCATGCGGCTATTTGAAAAGCTCGACAGTTTCGAAGATCCGCTCGAACGCCGCGACTGGTTGGTCAAAGAGAAGGGGATCAAGGGGCTTGGTTACAAGGAAGCCAGCCATTATTTGCGCAATATCGGCTACCGGGGTTATGCGATTCTCGACAAGCACGTCTTGCGCTGCATGGCGGAATTGCAAATTATTGATGAACCGAAGCCACCAAATACTCGTTCGAAGTATCTAAGCTTGGAAGACCTTCTCAAAAAGTTTGCACGCCGCGCAGGGATAGACTTTGATGAACTCGATCTTGTTCTGTGGTCGATGAAGACCGGCGAGATCCTGAAATAACCAAACAAACTGTCGAAATTCAGTGTCAGGAAAGGAGTTGTAAATTATGAGATTTAGAATTCTTGAGGTGCTCGATAACAGAGATCCTTTCCGAATAATGCGCATTGTTCTGATGATCGCGATCGCCGCGATCGGGACGTCGGTGCGTGCTGCCGACGACGTGCAGCAATCGGACGAGGATTCGAGGTTCCTCGTTAAACAGTCCGAGAAGCTGGTCCGCAAGGGCCGGCTCGAAGAAGCCGAAAAGATCCTTCGGGCGTTGCTCGCCCGCGAACCGGGGCATTCGGCCGCGAAAGTTCAGCTTGCCTACGTCTCGTTGAAAAAACGAAAACTGATCGAAGCCTATGAGCTTTCGTTTGAGGTGGCGAGGGCGGAACCGAAGAATTCGCGTGCCTTTGCCGTGCTCGGAATGACACTCCTGACGGCCGGAAATTTCAAGGAAGCCGAACAGATCCTTCTCAGTTCGCTGCGGATCAATAAGAAAGAGGCGCTCGCCTGGTCGGGACTCGGGATGCTCGATTTCTACGAGAATCGGATTGATCGGGCGATCGACAATCTCCGGGAAGCGGCCTTTTACGATGACAAGGATCCGGATTTCGTATTCTCGCTCGCGCAGGTCTCGGCCCGCGCCGAAAGATACAAAGAATCGGCCGCGGCCTATCAGAAGTTTCTCGACGTATCGCCGGAGACCGACTCGGAACGCCGCGAACGGATCAAGGGACTCATCAATTTCCTGACGTATCTCGGCCGTAAGCCGTCGATGTATGAAGTTGCCGGCGCCGATCGTGTCTCGGTCGGGATCGAACTTTTGCGTGACAGGCCGGTCCTCGAAGTCCGGGTCAACAAGAACGACGAACCGCTGCGATTCGTCCTCGATACCGGTTCCGGGATCAGCGTGATCTCGCGCGAAACTGCCGAGCGCCTGAAGATCAGGTCGATCACCCGCGGCGGTCTCGCACGCGCGATCGGCGGCGACGGCAAGTTTGAGATCGTTTACGGATTCCTGAAAACGGTGAACATCGGCGATGTCCAGATCAGAAACGTTCCGGTCTACATTCGCGAATTTCACCATACCGACGAGAAGATCGACGGTTACATCGGGCTCTCGCTGATCTCGAAATTCCTGACGACGCTTGATTACGGAAAGCAGAAATTCTCGCTGATCAGGAAAGACGTCGCCGACGAGACCGGCGTCGTCGAGAACAGCGACTTGTTTCTGCCGTTGCGGCTGACTCCGAGCGGATTTTTGAGCGGAGAAGTGCAGCTCGAGGGAATCGAGAACCGGCTAAACTTCATTGTTGATACAGGTGCGAGCGTTTCCGTCATTTCTGATGATCTGGCCGGCACCGAAGAGATCGGCCGGTTCGTGCGGGAAGAAAAACTCCGCGTGATCGGTGCCGCGGGGATCACGGACAACGTTCGGTCGTTCATGCTTCCGAAGGTCACGTTCGGGAATCATTCGCGCGAAAGCATCATGGCGATCGCGCTTGATCTCGACATCATCAACGAGGCGTCCGGTTTTACGCAATCCGGAATACTCGGTGGAAATTTCCTGAAGAACTATCGATTGACCTTTGATTTCAAGAATTCGAAGGTGATCTTCTCTCCGCTCAACAAGTAGAATCGGAGACAAGGCTGAGATTCGAGGCCGCGGAATACCGCGGCCATTGTTTTTCTCCGCCGAACGCGAAAATGAAACACTCGCTTTATCTCGAAACGTCGGTCGTCGGTGCATATCTCGACAACGGCGAGCCATTCAGACGCGACCTGACGATCCGTTGGTGGGAACATGAATTGTCCGAGTACAGGGTTTACAGTTCGATCCTCGTGCGGCGCGAACTCGAGCATGTCGCCGAACCGCATCGCACGGGATATCTGAAGCTCGTCGCTCCGCTCGAGGAGCTCGAGATCGTCGACGAGGTCGCGATCCTCGCTGAAGGCTACATTTCACGCGGGATCTTCCATCGCCGGTTTCTGGCGGACGCGGTCCACGTCGCGCTCGCATCGTTTTACAAGGTCGATTATCTGGTTACATGGAATTTCGGCCACCTTGCTAATGTTCGCAAACAAGCCCGAATTCGTCTGTTCAATACGGCCGCCGGCTTCTTTTCGCCGGTCGTCGTGACCCCCGAGTTCCTGGTTCACAGCCTTTGATCGGGTTCTTGCCGACACAATGCTCTTGACGATTGATTTGTAACAATCGACAATTACGACTGACCGACCAATGTATCGCCGACCGAAATTCTTGGAAGTTTTGCTGGACATCAGACAGGAAATGGCCCGCTGCGCAGACTACGACGTCGACCTTTTTGCGGAACTTGTCCGGACCGGGAGTTTTCCCGATTCGCTGCGCGCACGGTCGATTTCCGAACCGCCGACGCACGAGTCGGAGTCTCGCGACCGTAATGCTCGCAAACGATCGAAATAAACCGATGGATCCGTCGTTTCAGGCAATCGGAATTGTTTTTCCCAACGAACGCGCGTTCGACGAATTCGCGGCCGATGTCGTTCGGCGCGGAGAGGCGACGCGTTTGCTGAGGGACGACGGCGTACTCCACGGTCGGTGCCTCAAGTTCGGAAAAGGACTGGAGGCGTGGACGGTTCACTATGAGTCATCGCCAGGAGAGTTGATTTACACCGATTGCAGACCCGCATTTCGGGCTCGCCAGGTGCATCGGATCCAGCCATGGATCCTCTCCGAATCGTCCGCCGAGGGAGCCGTTGTTCATGGATTTATCGAGGATTCGGAGACCGAAGTCCTGTTCGAGGTCCAGAATCTGACGGAGATAGGCGCTCACGAACTTCGGCGCAAGACTCTGAACGTGAGGCTCTGCGGCCTCGCGCATTCCGCTGAGATCGGCGAGAACCAGATCCGTGAAATTTGGATGACGAAGGATGAAGCGTCACTGAACATCGGCGGGCAGCACGACATTTGGGTACTCGCGGGAAATATCGTCGCATTTGAAACGCTCCGCAACCCGCTCTCGGGCACCGATCTGTTTTGGGTGCTCGTTGAGATCGGCGATTTCCGTCTTGAACTTGTCGTCAACCAGCAGACGCTTTCGGGCGCGGGAATCGGGGTCGGCAAATCGATCCGCGCGGAGATCTGGCTTCAGGGCCACATTGAATGCGCGGATTTGAAGCGAAGAGGCTATGAGGGCGTTGACCGTTTCACGCTGACGTCCGAGCTTTGGCGCGGACTTCGCAGACCAAACTGAAAACGAATTGAAAAAAGGGGTCCAACAATGAAACGCCGGATCATCGTCTCGGGCGCGTTGTTGATCGTGATCGCCGTTGCGTTCGCGGTCGGGACGTACTTTGCGAACGATTACTGGATCCATCGTTACGACCAACTTATCGATCGTCAGGCGGCCGTTTACCGGCTCGACAACCGGCTTGTTTGGAGCGTGATCTACGAAGAGACGTATTTCCGGGCGTGGAAGGTCGGCAACGACGCCGAGATCGGCCTGATGCAGGTGACACCCGCGGTCGCGCGCGAATGGGGCAGAGAAACGGGGCTCAAGGAATTCGAAAAGCAATCGAACGAGAACGTCGAAGCGCTCCTGCGGGATCCCGAGCGCAATATTCAGATCGGCTGTTGGTATCTCGAACGGCTGAGAGAGAAATATCATGACTACGCCGCCGAAAGCGCGATGACGCTCGCGGCATACAACGCCGGTCCGAGTCGGGTCGAAGAATGGACGCGGCAGTCGCCCGACCCTTCGCGCATCAGCGAAGAGGATTTCGTACGAGCGATCGCGATTCCCTCGACGAAGTCGTACGTGACGTCGATTCTCCAACGCTATCGCGATCAGAAACGATGAGGCTTCTTTCCGCAAAATATGTTCTGCCGATCAGCGCGCCGCCGATAGAGGGCGGCGCCGTCGCGTTTGCAGGCGAAATCATCGCGGCGGTCGGTACGAAGGACGAACTAGTTGCGCGATATCCGCAGGCTGTCGTCGAAGATTTCGGCGAGTCCGTCATCATGCCCGGTCTCGTCAACGTCCATTCGCATCTCGAACTGACCGGGATGCGTGGATTCGCCGATGAGCATGATCATGATTTTCGCAGCTGGCTTTTCAAGATCACCGCCGCTCGGGGTGAACGCCTCGACGAATCCGAGATCCGGCTTTCGGCGCTCGCGGGCGCGATCGAGGGCGCGCTCGCCGGCGTGACCTGCTTCGGCGACATCGGTCGTCTCGGATCGGCCGGCGTCGAGGCGATGAAAACCGTCGGCCTGCGCGGGATCGTTTTTCAGGAAACCGAATTCTGCCCGGACGATCGGACGGCGGCGGACGATTTTGCGAAGCTCATCGACAGATTCGAGACGCTCCGCGGAGACGCATCGAAGCGGGTCCGGATCGGACTCTCGCCGCATGCGCCGTACACCGTCAGCGCGCGGCTTTTCGAGCTGATCGTGGAGCATGCCGTTCGAGATCAGGTTCCGATCTCGATCCACGCGTCGGAATCGCTCATGGAGGAAGACCTCATGCTGCACGGCTCGGGATTTTTCGCGGGCATCTATGAGAAATTCGGCTTCGAATTCCGGAGTCCCGGAATTTCGACGATCGAGTATTTGGAACGTCTCGGGGTCCTCGCGGCAAAGCCGTTGCTGGCACATTGTGTTCGCGTCTCGGACAAGGAAATCGAATTGATCGCCGCGAGCGACGCGCGTGTCGCCCATTGCCCGAAGTCGAACGCCAAGTTCGGACACGGTTCCGCTCCGTTCGGACGATTCATCGAGCGCGGTGTGAAGGTCGGTCTCGGAAGCGATTCGATGGCATCGAACAACACTTGCGATCTTTTTGAAGAAGCGCGTTTTGCGGCATTGTTCGCCCGAAATTCGGGTTCCGGATCGCGATTTATTCAGCCGCACGAACTGATCGAAACAGCGACACTCGGCGGCGCCCGCGCGCTTGGCCTGGAGTCTGAGATCGGATCACTCGAGCCCGGCAAACAAGCGGATTGCATCGTCGTCGGACTCGATCGCGTCGCGCAACAACCCGTTCACGACGTTCATTCGGCGTTGGTTTTTGCGTCCGGGGCCAGCGACGTGAGACTGACGGTCGTTGCCGGAGAAGAAGTCGCCCGCGACGGTGCGACAATGGCTGTCGACACCGGCGAGGTCCGCTCACGATTTGGCGAATTGCGCAGGACAGTAGACGGTAGACAGTAGACAGTAGACGGTAGATGGCTATCAGCTATCAGTTATCAGATTTCAGCTATTGCGAATTGGGAAGTTTGTTCGGTAAATCCCAAATCCCCAATCCCACATCCGAATTCCCGCATCATACAACGGTCATTATCTCGTCGAGTTCCTTGCGTTTGATGTCCGGCACCATTGCGTCGGCGGCGGGATATCCGACGGGGATCAGCACGAACGGCACTTCGGTCTTCGGTCGTCCAAGGATCTCTTGCAGGAACTTCATCGGACTTGGCGTGTGCGTCAGCGTCGCCAGACCTGCCGAGTGGAGCGCCGCGAGCAGCAATCCGACGGCGATCCCGACGGATTCCTGCGAGTAATAGGTCGGTTCAGGTTCGCCCGTCTCGTTGACGGAAGTAATTCTGAAAACGACGATCAGATACGGGGCGATCTCCAGAAATGGCTTGTGTTCGTCGGTTCCGAGCGGAGCCAGTCGGCGCAGCCATTTTTCGCTCATTCGTCCGTGATAACTTTCAAACTCCTCGCGTTCGGCGGCCTCACGAATCCGTCGTTTGGTTTGCGGATCGCGGACGACGACGAAGCGCCAAGGCTGCATGTTTGCCCCCGAGGGCGCGGTTCCGGCTGCGCGGATCGCGGTTTCGATGATCCCGATCGGAACCGGTTCGTCCGAAAAATCGCGGACCGTGCGTCGCCGATCCATCAACTCGAAAAACCCGGCGACGCGGGAGATCTGTTCCGATTCGGACGGAACGTGTTCAAAATCAAGGGGAATGAGAGCGGGATGCGTCATTGTTTCCTAGCGACCGCGTAAACGCGGAACTCCAAACTTAGCCTCGTGAGCGGAACGATAAACAAATCCTAAACTTCAAAATCCGCCACCACCGGCGTGTGGTCGGACGGACGTTCCCACGTCCGCGGCTCGCGGTCGATCCAGCAGTTCGTGCATTTGTCGGCGAGACTTTCGCTCGTCCAGATATGATCGATACGCAATCCCTGATTCTTTGGAAACGCTCCTTCGCGGTAGTTCCACCACGAGAATTCTTGCTGATCACCGTTGATCTTGCGGTAAACGTCGGTAAAGCCCCACTGCTTGACGTGATGGATCGCCGCCCGTTCCGGCTTTGAAAAGTGAAGTTTTCCTTCCCAATTTTTGACGCTCCAGACGTCGAGTTCCTCAGGCGCGACGTTGAAGTCACCGCACAATAAGACATCAGAGTCTTTCGGACAATCGTCGTCGAACATGCGTCGGAGGCGCTGCAGCCAATCGAGCTTGAACGTAAACTTGTCGGTCCAAAGCTCCGTTCCGTTCGGGATATACGTGTTGACGATCCGAACTCCTTTGACGGTGCCCGCGATCAACCGTTTCGGCGCGTCCGGCGCGTCGTCCGCGAAGTTGTACTGCGGATTCTCGATCGGAAAGCGCGAAACGATCGCGACGCCGTTGTAGCTTTTCTCGCCCATGAAGACCGAGTTGTAACCGACGTTGAGGAAATCCATCTGCGGGAATTTCTCGTCGACGCACTTCGTTTCCTGCATGCAAACGACATCCGTCTTGGTCGCCTCAAGCCATTGCAGCACCGCTTCAAGGCGGATCGCGATCGAATTTACGTTCCAGGTTGCTATTTTCATATGTTGTTAGGTGGTCAGTGGTCAGTGGTCAGTGGTCAGTGGTCGGTGGTCAGCCGGACGTAGACCGCAGATTTGCGAATGCGCGACGATGATCGAGTCGACCACTGACTACTAACAACGGGCCGCGTAAACGCGGAACTCCAAACTCTGACCACTGCTCACTGCTCACTGCTCACTGCTCACTGCTCACTGCTCACTGCTCACTGCTCACTGCTTCCAATTTCTTTCATAAAACACGCCGTCGTTGAAGCCCTGGATCGAACCGTCGTGTTCGGCGAGTTCGAGTCGCTTTTGCGCGACCAAACAGTATTGTTCGTCTTTCTCGACGGCGCAGAAGTTCCGTCCGAGTTTCTTCGCGACGACGGCCGTCGTGCCGCTTCCGGCGAACGGATCGAGCACGAGATCGCCTTCATTCGTCGACGCGAGGATGACCTTCGCCAAAAGCTTTTCGGGCTTTTGCGTAGGATGATCCGTGTTCTCCGGCATCGACCAGAAAGGCACCGTCAGATCCGTCCAGATGTTCGACGGGTGCGTCAGCCGATGGTTTCCGTCATCGCCGCGCTCCCAGTCTTTCGGCTCCCCGTCTGATGTGTACGGCGCGATCACGCGTCGTTTTATTTTCACCGCCTCGACGTTGAACGTGTACGAATCAGAAACCGTGAAAAACCAAATGTCCTCCGACGAATTCTTCCAGTTCCGCTTCGCTCCGCGGCCCTTTTCCCGCTCCCAGGTGATGCGGTTTTGAAGTTTGAAGCAACGCGATCCGGCGCGCTCGATCGCGGCCGACGAACGCCAGTCGCCGCAGATATAAACCGATGCCGTCGGTTTCAGGAGCCGGACGCATTTGCCGAGCCAGGAATCGAGCCAAACCTCGTATTCATCAGCCGAGGTCTGCTTGAAATTCTCCTCGCCGAAAATTTTCGTCAGATTGTACGGCGGATCGGCGAACAGCAGGTCGAATGACGCATCGGGCAGCTTGTCGAGGATCGCGAGCGCGTCGCCGCAGATCAACTTATTAAGACATTCCGCCGCGTTGGTTCCAAACTTCGCCCGCAGTTGTTCGATCTCCGCCGGTGCGACCTCGATCGTCCGGTTTCGCGGAGCGCGCTTTTTTTGTTGCGGCGCGGACATAGTTCGCAGGTTACTTTTCGAGGATCAACCGGGCGAGTAGTAACGCACGCTTCGGAATGTCGTCGACAAGGACGTATTCGTCGAGCGTGTGTGCACCGTTTCCCGTGATTCCCAGGCCGTCGAGCAATGGAACTCCAAGCGCCGCGACAAAATTGCCGTCCGAGGCCCCGCCGACAGTCGTTTCACCGAGTTCGTATCCGAATTTGAGTGCCGTCTTGCGTGCCCTTTCGTAGAGTTTGAGCACCGCCCGACTGCGTTCCATCGGCGGACGATTTATCTCGCCGATCACCTCGACGCGGACCTTTGGGTCGAATGGCTTCAGATTCGTGATCGCCTTTTCGATCCGCGCGGCCTCTTTCATCGACAGGAATCGGACATCGACCTCGCATTCTGCTTCGGCCGGAATGACATTCGACGCCGTTCCGCCCGAAACGAGGCAGACGTTGACCGTCGTGCCCTTTTCGAGATCGTTCAGCTCATGAAGTCTCTGAATCTGGCGTGCAAGTTCGAGAACGGCCGACGCGCCTTTCTCAGGCTCGAGACCGGCATGCGCCGGAATCCCATGCGTCTTGATCGTGAACATCCCGGTCCCTTTCCGGCCGGTTTTCGCGCGGCCGTCCGCCGACGGCTCGCAAACCAACGCGTATTCGGCGTTCGCCGCTTCGCGCTCGACGATCGGCCGCCCTGATTGGCTTCCGATCTCTTCGTCGCAGCTGAGCAGGATCGTAACCGGCCGCGGCGGCGTCAGTCCGAATTCCTTGAACGCCCGCAGGACTTCGAGAATGACGACGATGTTCGCCTTCATATCGAACGTCCCACAGCCGTACAAACGCCCGTCCTCGATGCGCGTCGGATTGCGTTCCTTCGTACCTCGCGGATGCACGGTGTCGGTATGGCCCAGCAGCAGAACCGGTTTTTCGTCGCCGCCAAAAGCCCGGACGACCAAATGCTCGCCGAAGCCTTCGACCGGAATTCGCTCGATCCGGAAGTCGTCCGAGATCCGTCGCAATTCGTCCTCGATCCAGACGACGGCCATTCGGCTGCCGGCCTCGTCGCGCGACGGCGACTCGATCTCGACCAGCTGTTGAATCCGCCGGATCGTTCGATCGAGCCGTTCCTCAAAAAACGTTTGCAGTTGATCCATTGAAACTAATTTGAACCGCCGAAGATCTGGTTGAGCGTTTCTCCCATCCGGTAGCCGGCTTCCGCCAGTTGCTTTTCGGCGATCTTGAACGCTTGTTTCTGATAGGCCGGCGACGGCATTTTCTCCCTCGCCAGCGATTCGGGAAAGACCTCTGTCGAGGCGATGGCGAAACTCTCCTTTTGCCACGCCGAATAATCGGAAAGCTCCAGATTCGAGCCGAAGGAGACGAACGGATATTTCTTCATGATCTTGTCGGCGATCGGGATCAAATAGATGGCATCGGGCGCATCGTTCTTTCTCGCGATCGAGCGGCTGATGATCGAATCCCAGAACCAGTGCAAATTCGACTGATTCTCACGCGGCGTGTCCTTCGGCGTCAGCAAAAAGAGATTTCCGCCCTGATCGCCTTTCGGTTCGAGTTCGGTCACACGCGCCGAAGTGTGGAGAGGTTGGTGGATGTCGCCCGAAAGATGCATGAACCACGCGATGGCGATCGCCTTTTCCGCATCGGAGGCGTTGGAATTCCGCATTGTCTTTTCGCTTTCGGCGAGCTGTTCGACCGCCTTGCCGCCGTCTTCGTTCGGATTCGGAAGGATCGTCACCTTGCCGTTCTCGAGTTTCCAAAACGTGTCGGCGTAATGCCAGTTTCCGCGATGAAACTTGTAACGCAGCGGGAAATTTCGGTCGCGGACGATGTCGGACCAACAGGCCGCGATCATAAAGAACTCACGCTGTTTGGCTGCGGTCGAGCGTGAATCCTGCGGAAATAGTTCCGCCAATCCCGATTCTTCCGGCGCTTTTGACAGTATGGCGACGATCTTCTCGCGAGCCGCCGGCGAAAGTCTTTGCCAGGCAATGTAGGCGCTGATCTTATGTCCGACGTCGTTCCAGCCGAATGTCGTTACGCAGAACGACAGCAACAGCGCGGATGCAATTACAAACTTCTTCATGATTATTTTCCCGATTTTTTCTTCCTTGAATGGAAGATTTTATCGAACTTGGGTGTTTATAAAAAGCGGATAAGCAAGTTTTGGGACGAGTGCCTCGGGCAAAGGTTTTTCGCGAATTTACATCTCAGTAAATGCAAAAACCGTCTTCAAGGGCGTTCTTAGGTACGGAAGGTTGCTGGATATTTCAGCAAAAAGAGGTAATACCGATGGAATTGATTTTGGATCAGAATCTTATTACGAACGGAACAGCTTCCCGCAACGAGCAGGTTTTCGGGGAGAAGATCGGAATCATGGGCAAAATTTTCGGTTGCTGGCACAAGGAACTCAGCCGCCCGTTCACAAACAAAAGATCGTCGTATCGCTCGTGCCTGAATTGCGGCGCGATGAAGCGGTTCGACACCGAAAGCCTCAAGACTTTCGGACCGTTTTACCACCCACCGGTAATATCGCCGGATTCCGTGCGATAAAGACCCGTCCTGTCCGCCTGCCAAACAAAATACCCCCCGGAAGCGCAGCCACCCAATCGGCTGCGTTTTCAATTTGACTGGAACGCAAGCGTCTCGCTTGCAATGAGCGCGGAGCGCGAAACGTCACGGTTTGCTGCGTATCGATCGCCCTCCGATCGCAAATCTAAAATCTAAAATTCAAAGTTTCCGCTGAAGATGAAATCGGCACGGCCGAGGATGAGGATCTCGTCGTCGTCGCGCCAGGTGACGACGGTCGTTCCGCCTTCCGAGTGAACGTTGACGCGTCGGTCGGTTTCGCCGCGAAATGCCGTGAGGACAGCCGCCCCGCTCGAGCATGTTCCCGAGGCCGCGGTCTCGCCGGCGCCCCGCTCCCAAATGCGCAGTTCGATGTTTCCGCGATCGATCACCTTAACAAAAACTATGTTCGCACGATCGGGGAATGACGGGTGAGTCTCGAGTTCGCGCCCGATGCTTCGCCAATCAAAGTCGAAATTCTGGACGAAGACACACGCCACCGGATTCCCGACGTTGACGCATGAAACCTGCAGCGAGTGATTCGCGAGCGCGACCGGTTGGTCGATGACCGAGAGCAAACGATCGGGTGACAAGAACGGCACTTCGTCGGAAGCGAGTTTCGGCTTTCCGATCTCGGCGTCGAAGAAGTAATGCCCGACGCCCTCGGATCCGACTAGCCGATAATTCTTGACGCCGGTCCGCATTTTCAGCCGCAGGATCGGATCGGACCAGAGATCCTTGAAGTATGCGTAAGCGACCGCGCAACGTGTTCCGTTGCCGGAAAATCCAGCCTCGGTTCCGTCGGGGTTTATGATCCGACATGAGAAATCGGCATTCGGATCGACGATCTTCTCAAGGATCGCGATCCCGTCCGATCCGACCCCGGTGTGACGGTTACAGAATGCTTTCGTGAATTCGCCAATGTCCGCGATGCCCGCGAGCTGCGCCGCTTCGATGACGACGTAGTCATTTCCAAAGCCGTGGAATTTTGAAAAGGCGATCATAGCTTCGTAGTAGACGGTACGCCAATTTGCGATTTTCAATTTACGATTTGCGATCGTCGAAATATGATCGGCCCGTCTACCGTCTACCGTCTACCGTCTACCGTCTACCGTCTACCGTCTTCTGGTTCGGAATAACTGATATCGGATAGCTGAAAACTGATAACTGACTGCTCACTGCTCACTGCTCACTGTCTCGCTTGCGGCTTGACCTTGTACGTCAGCGTTTCATCGCCGCGTTTGACGACGATCTCGTACTCGGTGTCCGCCTTCAGATCGCCAAGCACGTAAACGTAGTCCTGAACGCTGCGGATCTCCTTGCCAGCGAACTTGATGATCTTGTCGCCAGCCTTGATTCCGGCGAGCGCCGCCGGACCGCCGTCACGGACGCCGTCGAGCAGCATTCCGTCGTTCGATTCGCCGTAACCGGGGACGACGCCGATCGTCACCGCGAATCCGCGGCGGCCTTCGCCCTGCCCCGAACTTTGCGCGACCTTGTATGTCGGCCGTTTCGGGTTCCAATCGAGAAAGTTTCCGATATCGACGACATATTCGACCAACGTCTTCAGCCCGGCGTAGTTTATCTTTTCCGCGGTATCGGACGGTTTGTGATAGTCCTCGTGCGTACCGGTGAAGAAAAACAGCACCGGCATCTGCTTCGCGTAGAACGATGCGTGATCTGACGGGCCGTAGCCGTCCTCGCTCAGTTGAAGAGAGAATCGGTACGAACTTTCGGGAGCGGTCGGAGTGAAACTCGCACCCTTTCGCGGACCGTAAACCGGCGGAATGACCTCGTTCTTTTTGGTCACGAGCTCGCGCCATTCTTCCGCCGTCCCGATGCCGCCGACGTTGAGCTTTTTATCCTTAAGACGCCCGACCATGTCCAGATTGAGCATCGCGATGCACTTGTCGAGCGGGTAAAGCGGGTTGTTGACGTAAAACTTCGAGCCGAGAAGACCTTCTTCCTCGCCGCTGAAGCTGATGAAGATCAGCGTGCGTTTGTTCTTGCCTTTCGCAGCGTACTGTCTCGCGACCTCGATCAGCGCGGCGGTTCCGGAGGCGTTGTCGTCCGCGCCGTGATGGATCTCGGTCGAATTGATCGCGAGCGACCCTTGTCCGCCGTGTCCGAGGTGATCGTAATGCGCGCCGAAGACGATAGCTTCGTCCTTGAGTTTCGGATCGGTTCCCGGCAAGTAGCCGACGACGTTGTATGCGTCGGCGGTCTTTTTTACCAAGTCAATTTTGACGGAAACCGAGGAGTCATCTTTTCGTTTCTCCGCGATCAATCTCTCCGAGACAACCAACACCGGAATCCCGGCGTCGCCGAGATTGTCGTAATTGAGCTTCCGGTATTTCGAAACATCGCCGGCGATGATCAAGCCTTTTGCGCCGGCGTCGCGCGCGATCGTTGCCTTCCGACGATTATCGTACGAAGCGAAATTACGATCAGGTACGGTGTCGGTCGCAATGACAACCTTGCCTTTCACGTCGAGCCCGCGGTAATCGTCATGGCCGAGCGTCGTCGCCGAAATGCCATAACCGACATCGATCATCTTCGCGGTCTCGAACGAAGTCGCGCTTGAGAATGCCAGCGGCATCCAATCTTCTCCGACCTTGAGGGCGTTCTTTTCGTCGCCGTAAAACGACAGGGCATTTCCCGCGCCGAGCGTCATCGCCGTGACGTGCGGGAAGGTTTGCAGAAAACTCGGCTTCCCGAGTCCGTCCTTGGAACGCGGCTTCAGCTTGTATTGACGAAACATCTTCTCAACGTATTTCGCTGCGAGATTCGCGCCGGGTTCGCCGGTCCGGCGTCCCTCGAGCGCGTCCGACGCGAGGTATGCGACGCTCGCGCGAAGATTGCGGTCGACAATGTCGACCTTCTGCGCCGGGATGCTGATTACGAAGGAAAGAAGAAGAAGGAAGGAAAGAAATGATTTGCGCATGATGTCACCTAGGTGTTTAAGATTCAAAATTCAAAATTCAAAACCAGGGCACAAGATTTTCTTCCGCCTTGATATTGGAATTTTGAATCTTGAATCATTGAATTTGATCGCGTTCCGCGATCAGTCAACCCAATCGGCGATAAAGACGTTCGTTTCGCCGGTTTTCGCGGCGTTGCGGTTCGATGCAAAAACGATCTTCTTGCCGTCGGGCGAAAACATCGGGAAACCGTCAAAAGTTTCGTTGTACGTGATCCGCTCGAGACCCGTTCCGTCGACGTTGATCATCGCGAGATCGAAATTGCGCTTGCGCGGATCGCTCGCAAAATAATTCGTACAGAAAATGATCTTCTTGCCGTCGGGTGTGAAATACGGAGCGAAGCTCGCGGCGTTCAGATTGGTCACCTGACGTTTGTTCGAGCCGTCGGCGCTCATCACCCAAACCTCGAAGGTCGTCGGGACGATCAGGTGCTGCGCCAGCAGATCCTTGTAGCGTTTGATATCGGCCTCTGTCTTCGGATGCGATCCCCGGTAAACGATCATCTTGCTGTCGGGCGAGAAAAACGCGCCGCCGTCATAGCCGAGCTCGTTCGTCAAACGCTTGACGTTCTTGCCGTCGATGTCCATCGAGTAAAGATCGAGATCACCGTCACGCTCGGACGTAAAAACGATCTTTTTGCCGTTCGGCGAGACGGTCGCCTCGGCGTCATAACCCGGCGTCGTCGTCAGCGGTTTGATGTTCGTCCCGTCAACGTTGGAAACATAGATGTCGTAATCCGGATAGATCGCCCAAACATAACCCTGCGTAAAATCCGGATTCGGCGGACATTCTTTCGCACCCCGATAGGTCGAAGCATAAACGACCTTCTTTCCGCCTTTCAAAAAATAGGAACAGGTCGTGCGGCCTTCGCCGTTCGAGATCATCTTGACGTCCGAGCCGTCGATGTTCATCGAAAATATCTGGTCGCATTGAAGTTCGTCCCGTTTCGACTGAAAGATCAGCTTCTTGCCGTCGAACGAAAAGTAAGCTTCGGCGTTTTCACCCGAAAACGTCAGTTGCTTGATGTTCTTGAAATGCTTCTCGCCCTCGAATTTGAGCGGGTCTGTTTGGGCGGCGACAGAAATGACCGCGGACAGCGCGATCAGGAGTGACAAAAATCTCATAAATATTGAATCAAATCCTTCCCGTTGTTTCTCT
>JAKOSS010000024.1 GCA_029777145.1 Acidobacteriota bacterium
ACACGCTAAAGCAGTATGTCGTCGGTGACCGAAACGTGCGTCAGTTGGTCGCGATGGCGTGTAAGGAGTTTGGCATCACGCCGACGACCGAGGGTGCCCTCGACATGAAGCTCGATCTTTCGCAGATGATCGACGGCTTTTCGGGCAACGAACACGCTCTGCCGATACAGCCGCTCTATAAGGACGTTACGGAGTTCGTAGCACGCCCGAAGACCTCTTACACGCCGACCGTGCTCGTCGCATATGGCGGCCCCTGGGCTGAGAACTACTACTTCGAGACGACCGACGTCCGCAACAACAAGAAGCTCCAGCGGTTCATCCCGAAAGAACTGATGGATTCGATGATGCAGCGTCGCCCGCAATGGTTCGCGAGTGAGGAATACAACTTCAGCGGTATCGCTAAAGGTGCAGCGGATGTTGTAAAGGCAGGCGGACGCGTAGGTATCGGCGGTCATGGACAGATGCAGGGAATGGGCGTTCATTGGGAGATCTGGTCGATGCAGTCCGGCGGTATGTCAAACTTTGACACGCTGAAGGTAGCGACCATCTTCGGTGCCGAAGCCATCGGACTCAACAAGGACGTAGGCTCGCTCGAACCCGGAAAGCTTGCCGACCTGATCATCCTCGATCGCGACCCGCTCGCGGATATCAGGAACACCGATTCCATCCGCTGGGTGATGAAGAACGGCGAACTCTACGAGGGCGATACGCTCAACCAGGCATGGCCGAAACAGACGACGCTTGGTACGCAATACTGGTGGAACCTCGACCCGAAATAGTGAAGGGTGAGGAAAGAAGAAATGGGAATTGAGAATTTAGAGATTCTCATCTCTCACTTCTCATCCCTCATCTATCGCTACTTTTTACATTTCAACCAAAACCACAGGACGATCCTCCGGGATTGTCCTTTTTTGGGTATATATCTTTTCCAGTTAATGGCGCTACAAGCGGGTACACCGACGACCCGTCCAAGGAACTTTAGTTTGTGAAGCTCATTCAACTCGTCAAACTAAAGTTTGACGGACGATATGGTTTCGGGTTCTATGAGATAATGACGCTGAATGAACGGACGTCCGCCGGAGATACCTCCGCATAAGCTGATCAATTCGCTGCGAAGCTACAGGCTGCTTCCCGCGATCGTCTTTCTGCCGACACGCAGGAAATGCGACGAAGCGGCGAGCGAGGTCGCAGGCGATAAGTCGCAGAAGTCGGATGCGGAAAAGTTTGAAAAACGCCGGAAGCTGTTTGAGGAATACCTCGCGGCAAACCCGGAGATCAAGAACCACAAACACGCTAAGATACTTGTAAACGCTGGCGTTGCTTCGCATCACGCGGGGCACATTCCGGCGTGGAAGCTCCTGGTCGAGAAGATGATGTCGTCGGGCCTGTTGAACGCGATCTTCGCGACGTCAACGGTGGCTGCGGGCGTCGATTTCCCCGCCCGAACGGTCGTCATAACCAACGCGGACACACGCGGCAACGACGGTTGGCGGTCGCTGACGGCAAACGAGCTTCAACAGATGACCGGACGAGCCGGACGGCGCGGAAAGGACAACGTCGGGTTTGTCGTGCTCGTTCCGGGCCAGTTTCAGAACCCGAAAAAGATCGCCGAACTCTTGAGGACTCAGCCCGATCCGCTCGAGAGCCGTTTCCGTGCGACTTATACGACGCTGCTCAATCTGCTCGATGCATTCAAGAACTTCGAACAGCTTCGCCAAATAGCCGAACGCAGCTATGCCTTTCGCGAAACCGGCAGGCAGATCGACGGGCTGAAACGCTCGATCGAATCGACCCG
>JAKOSS010000303.1 GCA_029777145.1 Acidobacteriota bacterium
ACCTCATGTTTTGCGACCGGCGGCTCGACGCCTCTCAGCATCAAAGCGGCCCTGAACAGCGCGGCGAAACTCGGCAAACTGCCCGACATGAGCTTCGCAAGCCCGGCGACCGACGTTGACGCCGGAATGTAGCTCCGACGCAGCTGGATCAACCGGCTGCGCAATTCGTACTCGGTCTGGTGACGCAGGAAGGCGTCAGAGATATTCAGCCCGGCGAGCACGTCCGAACCGTAGATGACCTTCCGCGCGCGCTCCATCTGGTGAAACTCGATCGGAAAAACGTCCGCCGCCGTCTGAAGTTCATCGACCGTGAAATAGACCGGGACCGGATGACCGAGCCGCGTCCATTCGCGCATGCACGCGTGGGCGTTGCGCAGGTCGAGCGGCGTGATCTTCCTGAGCGCGACGAGCAGGTTGAGATCCGATGCCTGCGGGACGAAATCGCCGGCCGCGGCGGATCCATACAGAACCACGCCCGCCAAATTCTCGCCGTGGGTCGTTTTAAGGTCGTCAACGAATGCGTTAAGTTCGTTTTTCATAATTCAGTGGTCGGTGGCCAGTGGTCAGTGGTCAGCGATCCCAAATGCCACATCCCAATTCCCAAATGCCAAATCCCAAATCCGCATTCCCAAATCCCAATTCCCAAATGCGAAATCCCAAATCCGCATTCCCAAATCCCAAATGCGTTACCAGTCTCCTCCGGAGCCGCCGCCGCCAAAATCGCCGCCACCGCCGAATCCGCCCCAGTCAGACGAAGAAGAGCTGCTGCCCCAGTCGCTCGAACTCCAGCTCGAGGACGAATCTGACGAACTTCCGCCGCTCGGGAAGAATACCCAACCGCCTCCTCCGGAACTGCCGCCTGAGCCGCCGCCCCAACGATTACGGTCATTCTTCGACTTTCCGGATCGGCCGGGACGGCTGAAGATGATGACGAGAATGATGATCAGGATCACCGCGCAGCAGATCAGCGTCGAAAACGACACGCCGGGGACGATTCCCGTCGTCTTGCCGGACGGCGTCGGCGACGTGCCCGGACTAGCGCGGTTTTCGATCGTTCGGATGTACGCGTCGATCGTATCGCCGATCGCCTTGTCGTAATTCGCCTGGCGCAGCGACGGGACGAGATATTGCCGTTGAAGTTGTCCGACGACCCCGTCCGGAAGTTCGTCCTCAAGATCGCGGCTAACCTGCGTGTAGTATTTGCGATCGTCGATCGCCAGAAAGAGAAGAGCTCCGGGATTGTCGTCAGCCTTCGAACCGATCTTCCAACCGCGCGCGACCGCGAGCGAGTATTCTTCGATCGGGCGGCCGCCCGTCGTGCGGACGATGGCGACGGCCAGTTCGACCGACGGGTTCGTCTTGGCCTTGAAATCTTTGAGTTTGCGGTTGAGTTCGGACTTCGCCGATGCCGACAGGACGCCGGCGTAATCGTTCACCGGAGCCGTCGGAGGCGGCAGGGGCGAGCGGTCGATCGAGAACGGCTCGTCCGACTGGGCGATCGCCGAGAGCGCACATAACGCCAACAACGCAAGCGTTCCCAACACTTTCCAACTTAAGCGGCGGCTTTTCATGTACGACTCCATTTTGCCAGAACCGCAACGATTTACGAAAACCGGCCGTCATGGTTCGAAAAATCAGTGTTCGAGGACCGAATGCAGAAGAAAGTGGAGTCCGATGAAGGCGGCGACGCCGGCGAAGACCGACAACGAGATCAGCGGGTTCTTGCCCGCATGATGATTGACTTCAGGGATCAGATCGCTGGCGGCGACGTAAAGCGTGACGCCGCAGGCGAGCGGCAGCGCGTACGCGAGCGTGAAACCGAGATTCGCACCGATAAAGTAGAACGCGAGCAGCCCGGCGAGCGTCGTCAACCCGACGATCGTCGTAATGATCAGAACCTCGCGAAGTCCCTTTCCGGCGGCGAGCATCATCGACCCGATCGTGAAACCTTCCGGAAACTTGTGCAGGAACACCGCGACGAAGACGAGGATCCCGATCTTGTAGTCGAGCAGCGCGGCCGCCGAAATCGAAACGCCGTCGAAGAAGGTGTGGATCATCAGCCCGCCGATCGCCGTGTAGGCCGACGACGGTTTGATGTGATGATCGGAATGCATCTCTTCCCCAAGGTGAAAATGCGGCGCGATCGTATGCTCGAAGAACTGGGTCAGTAGGTAGCCCGCCAAGAGAAGCGCCATCGGAAGATAAAGATTCTCGCCCGCAAGCGGGAGATTTTCCGGCGATTGCCACAGCCTGATCGTCTTCGGCAGAACTTCGATGAACGTCACCGACAACATGAAGCCCGCGCCGAGCGCCAGAATATAAGACAGTAGCCGCTTGTAATTGCGATGGATCTTCGACGGAAATAGGATCAGCCCGCCGGCGACATTGGCGACGGCGACGATGATTCCGAAGACGAGAAGTTGGACGAACGAGGTCGACATCCGTTTGCGAATTCTAAACTTTAGCGCAATTGCCACCGATTGCAAAAAATACCCCGGCCGGCGTTGGTACCCGGGTTTCGCTCGGAGGTTCCGACCACAACATTTTGTGCCTTTGCCGGAGCCTGCTTGAAGTGGTTGTATGATGCCTCGGACGACCGCTGGACGGGCCCGTGAAATTGTTTAAGAATATCGGAAAAAATTAAGCACCTGTATAAGAATTCGCTTGACACTGTTCCGGAAAAGGCAGTAAACTGCTTGCACTTAGGAGAAATGTCCACGAAACAGTATTTGGACGGTCGGTAAACTACGAAACAATTCTTAAGCATTAAGCACTAGCCAAAGGCAAGAAGACAGTTACGCGGATCAGCAGATCGGACGGTCAGCAACGAGCTTTTTTACTACCCTTAGCCCGCGTAATCAACGACTAACTACAGTTCAATTTTCGGATTCACCGGTCAATGACCGGACGGGATATTTGCGTCTCGAAAACAGAGAGAGTTCTTTGAAGATGCCGCCGGGAGAAAACGAAAACCAGCACGTCTCGGTCCTGCTCGAAGAAACGCTTCGATGGCTTGCCCCGAACGCGGGCGAGACGTTTGTCGACGCAACGCTCGGGCTCGGAGGACACAGCCGCGCGATTCTCGAAACCGACCCGACCATAAATGTCATCGGCATCGACCAGGATCCGCAGGCGATCGCGATCGCCACCGAACGGCTCGCTGCTTTCGCCGGCCGGTTCACGGTCATTCAGGCCAACTTCGCCGACGTCAAACGTGTCGTGAAGCAGCCGGTCGACGGGATTCTCGCGGACCTCGGAGTTTCGTCGCTGCAGTTCGACAGTCCCGACCGCGGTTTCAGCTTCCGGTTCGACGCCCCGCTCGATATGCGGATGGATCCGGAATCGGATGACGAAACGGCCGCCGAATTGCTCGCGCGCCTTTCGGAAACCGAGATCGCGGATCTGATCTACCGGCTTGGCGAGGAGCGCCAGTCACGAAGGATCGCCCGACGCATCGTCTGGAAACGTGAGATCGGCGAACCGGTGACGACGACCGCCGAACTTGCCGAAACTGTCGAAAAGGCAATCGGACGCAAACCCAAGGACAAGATCCATCCGGCGACGCGGACCTTTCAGGCACTGAGGATCGCCGTTAACCGCGAACTTGAAGTACTCGAACAATTCCTGGCGGATGCCATCGATCTTTTGAAAACAAACGGACGCCTCGCTGTCATCACGTTCCACTCGCTCGAAGACAGGATCGTGAAACAGGCGTTCCTCAAGTACTCGGGACGCTGCTCGTGCCCGCCGCGGCTTCCGCAATGTGTTTGCGGCGCGGTTCGCAAGGTCGAGATCCTGACACGAAAACCGGTGATCCCCGGCGACGTCGAGGTCGCTGAAAATCCTCGCGCCCGGAGCGCTAAGCTCCGCGTTTGCAAAAAGTTATAGGAGTAAGGAGTAAAAAGAGCGTGAACAAGAAACCCCAACCGAAAAGAAACAAACGACCGGCAGTTCGCCGTGAACGCGAACAGCTTCCCTGGAAATTCACGCTCGCGACGCTTCTCAGCGGCGCGGTCCTCGTTGCCGGCTTTCTCCTTGCCGCGAAGAATCATTTCACGTCGATCGACTACTGCATCAAGAACTCGGAACTCAAGAAGCAACTGAGCGAACTTGAGACCGAAAAGCGGCGACTGATGCTCGCCCGCGAGACCGTTCTCGCACCGGGCGAGATCAAGAAGGCCGCCCGCCGACTCGGACTCGTCGAGATGACGGCGATGAACATCGAAGCGGTCGAACCGCAGGTGCCGCCGACGGTCGCGCCGAACAATCCGCTGATCCGCCGCACCGTCGATTCGAAGCCGGTCGAGAAACCGAAGACGGTGGTTTCGGAATCGCGTGAGCGCGTCGTTCCGCCCGCCCAGCGCGCTGCGGCGAACCCCGTCGAAACCCGCGCACGTCGCGTCTCGAAAACCGGTAACTAGAGCTTTCACAGCAAGATAGGTGCACGAATGAGGAAACGGTCAACACGCAAAACAAAATCGAACCCTGCCCAGACGATCGTCACGCGTTTCGCGCTCGTGGTCGCCTTCTTCGTGCTCTGGATCGGCGGCATCGGTGTCCGGCTCGTTCATCTGCAGGTCACGCAACATGACGATCTGCTCAGCCGCGCACTCGATCAGCGCCGCGACACGGTGAAAGAAAAGCAGTTGCGCGGGACGATCTATGACCGTTCGAACCGGGCGCTCGCGATGAGCATCCGCGTCAAGACCCTCTATGCCGATCCGGCCGAAATTGAAGATATCGACGCCGCTTCGCGTGTGGTTGCGAAAGCGCTCAAAGTAAAGACTTCCGAGATCTCCGAGAAACTGAATTCCGCGCGCAAGGCCGGACGCCGTTACGTCGTTCTTGCCTCGAAACTCGAGGATGATGCGGTGCAAGGCGTCAACGAAGCGCTCGAGAACAAGGAGATCAAAAAATCCGACGCGCCGCGCTTCGCCGGGCTCCATTGGACCGAAGAGCAGAAACGAAGCTATCCGAACAACACGCTCGCCGCGCACGTGCTCGGGTTCAGCAACGCCGAGGACGTCGGCGGCGCGGGCATCGAGCAATCGCAGGAACAGAATCTGCGCGGCGCGGTCATCAAGACCGTTCAGGATCATGACCGACTCGGCCGCGTTTACGGCGAGACCGAGACCGAACAGCGCGAAGAGCCGAAGGACGTGCAGCTGACGCTCAGCTATTCGATTCAGTACAAAGCCGAACAGGCGCTCGAGAAGGGCGTCAAGCGCGCGCAGGCCAAATCCGGCGCGGCGATCGTGCTCGATCCGCGCACCGGCGAGATCCTCGCGCTGGCGAACTACCCGACGTTCGATCCGAACAAGTTCCGCGAATTCAAGGCCGAGCAATTCGTCAATCACGCCGTCCACGATTCGTATTCTCCCGGATCGGTTTTCAAACTGATCACCTACAGCGCGGCGGTCAACGAGGGAACGATCGATCCGAACGGCTCGGTCAATTGCGGGAACGGCGTGCTCAAGATCCCGGGCCGCGAGATCGTCGATCACCACTGCCGCGCGCAGCTGTCGTACGTCGACGCGATGGCCGTTTCGAGCAACATCGCGGCGATGAAAACCGCGACCTCGCTGGGCCGCGACAAGTTCCACTTTTACATGCAGCGATTCGGGTTCGGACAGTCGACCGGGATCGAGCTTCCGGCCGAGACGAACGGCATCCTGCGGGCCCCGAATTCATGGAGCGGCGACAGTCTCGCGTCGATGAGTATCGGCTACGAAATTGGGGTTTCGGTGTTGCAAATGGCAACGGCTTTTGCGACGATAGCGAATGATGGAACCAAGGTTCAGCCGCACTTAATCAAGGAAATCAGAAAGGCCGACGGCAGCGTAATTTCCAGCCCCGAAATCAGGAAAACGCAAGTTGTAACAGCTGATACCGCCCGGGCGCTGAAGAAGATGCTGAGGCAGGTCGTTTTGACCGGAACCGGCAAGCGGGCGCAACTCAACGGGTATACGTCTGCGGGAAAGACCGGGACCGCTTGGAAGTACGACGCGAAGCTGAAGAAGATCAACTCGAACAAGTACATCTCTTCGTTCATCGGCTTCGCTCCTCTCGAGAGCAATGGTGTCGTGATCGCGGTGGTTCTTGACGAGCCGCAGGTCGGGGCGCGTGACGGTGGACAGGTCGCGGCGCCGATCTTTCAGGAGATCGCCGAACAGATCCTGCCGGAGCTCAATATCGTGCCGGACGCAAACATCCGTCCCGGCGTTTACACGGCCGAAGAGATTCCGTCCGAACTCGATCCGGGCGATTCCAGCCCGAAGTCGGCGACCGTTCCGACGCGGGCTGTCGCGGAAAGAAAGGAGGAAGGCGAAAAGGATGACAAGGCGGCGCAGGTGAGCCGCGCGCCGCGGTCCGATTCGAAGGACAACACGCGAAAGAGAAAGACTTGAAACTCGAGAAAGCAGCAGAACTGATGGGCGCCGACGCCTCGACACTCGATCCCGTTTTGCGCGGTGCGCAGGTCGACTCTTTCGTCATCGACTCACGCGAAGTGCAGGCGGGCGAAGTGTTTTTCGCCCTTTCCCAGCCGGAATACCGCAACAACTGTTTCAACGGAGAATTCGACGACTCGACGAAATATGTCGCTTCGGCGCTTGGGCGCGGAGCAACGGCGGCCGTCGTGCGTCCCGACCGCTACGCCGAGCGCGAATCGGAACTCGCGCCGTTTCGGGACAAGCTGATCTTTGCCGGGGACGTCATCGTCGCCTTTCAGAAGCTGGCGCACGGCGTCTTTCTCGAATGGAACAAACCGGTCGTAGCGATCACCGGCAGCGCCGGAAAGACGACGGCCAAGGAGCTGACGGCCCATGTGCTCAGCGCGTCGGGGCGGAAGGTCCTGCGCAACATCAAGAATTACAACAACGGTCTCGGTCTTCCGATCACCGTTCTCAATTTAGCTAAGGATCCGACCTACGACGTCGCCGTTCTCGAAATGGGAATGTCGACGCCCAACCGCGAGATCGCGCGGCTGTGCGAGATCGCCCGGCCGACGGTCGCGATCGAATTGAACGTCTTGCCGGTCCACATCGAGCATCTCGGTTCGATCGAAGCGATCCAGAAGGCAAAGGCCGAACTCGTCGAGGGAATGAAAGACGGCGGCACGGCCGTTCTCAATGCCGACGATCACCGCGTCCTCGCGATGAGCGAACTGAGCCGCGGCAAGGTCATCACTTACGGGATCGATAACCCGGCCGACGTGATGGCCCGGAATGTCGATTTCGAACGGTTCGGACGGACGACGTTCAAGCTGGTCACGCCGGACGGAGAAGCCGATACCGTCTTTCCGCTCAACGGAAAGCACAACATCATGAACGCTCTGGCGGCCGCAGCCGCCGGCGTCGCTTTCGGGATGACGGCGGCTGAGATCGCCTCGAGCCTCGGCGATGTCAAACCGCCGCCGCAGCGCGGAGAAGTTCTGCATTTTGCCGAGGGGTTCACGGTCGTGAACGATACTTACAACTCGAATCCGGATGCGCTGTTGTCAATGATCAGGACGATCGTCGACGGCGGATCGGGAGCGAAACGCAGGATCGTCGTCGCCGGCGAGATGCGCGAACTCGGACCCGAATCGAGGTCGGTTCATTTCACAACCGGCGAAAGGATCGCGGCGCTCGGCATCGACAAGCTTTACGGCGTGGAGGGAGACGCGGCCGAGTTGATCCGCGGCGCGGAAAGTGCCGGCCTGAGCGCGACCGGATTTTACGAGAATTCGATCGTCGCGGGCGAGAAATTTGTCGACGAGGTGTCGCCCGGCGATCTGATCCTCGTCAAGGGGTCGCGCGGGGTCAAGACCGAACGCGTGATCGAGCGGCTTTTGGAGAAGTACAAGGTAGAAAACAATTGACCGGATCCGGGCCGCCGGAGTCGTGCGGTCCGGGCCACGGAGAGAGCGCAAAGTGTTCTATTACTTCCTGTACCAACTCATCTTCAAACAGTACGGAGCCGGCAGCGAGTCGATCTTCTACAAAGGGCTCAACGTCTTCCAGTACATCACTTTCCGCACGACGTGGGCGACGATCACCGCGCTTGTCATGACGCTTCTTTTCGGCGGTCCGGTGATCCGGAAACTGCAGCAAATGAAGATCGGACAAGAGATCCGCGAGGAGCTTTCGCACGAGCATCAGGCGAAAAAAGGCACTCCGACGATGGGCGGCGTGCTGATCCTCGGATCGGTCTTTCTCTCGACGATCCTTTGGGCGCGGCTCGACAGTCTTTATCTCTGGCTGGCGCTCGGCGCGACGACGATGTTCGGCATTATCGGGTTCGCCGACGATTACATCAAGATCGTCAAGAAGCGGAGCCTCGGGCTGACCGAACGCCAAAAGCTATTCGGACAATTGCTGACCGCGGTCGTCGTTTGGGGGTGCCTGTATATGCTCTCCAACTACCCGTGGAACCTCGCGATCCCGTTCTTCAAATCGACGGCCGTGACCGAATACGGACAGGCGGTAACGTGGATCGGGCCGTGGGCATATCTGTTGTTCATTATTTTCACGCTGCTCGGATCGTCGAACACCGTGAATCTGACGGACGGCATGGACGGACTGGCCGCGAGCATGACATTTATCGCGATGGCCGCACTGACCGCGCTGACATATGTCACGAGCGATGCCCGCTGGTCGTCGTACCTCGACATCACGCACAAGCCCGAAGCCGCCGAACTGACGGTGTTTTGCGGATCGATGGTCGGGGCGAGCCTCGGATTTTTGTGGTACAACGCGCCGCCGGCGGAAGTGTTCATGGGCGACGTCGGCAGCCTCGCGATCGGTGGCGCGCTCGGGACGGTCGCGATCTTGACGAAACAAGAGTTCCTGCTGGTTTTCATCGGCGGAATCTTCATCATCGAAGGCGTCTCGGTGATGCTCCAGGTCGGCTATTTCAAGTTCACGCGGAAGACGACGGGAACGGGCAAGCGCATCTTTTTGCAGGCGCCGCTCCATCATCATTTCCAGCTCGCCGGGCTGAAGGAGCCGAAGATCGTCTTTAGATTCGTGATCGTCGCGATCCTGTTCGCGCTGTTCAGTTTGTCGACGTTGAAGCTGAGATGATCTCTTGGTCATTGGTCATTGGTCATTGGTCGTTGGTCACCGAACTTTGAACTATGACGTATTGAATTGACCCTGCGGCCAAGGGACACGGACAAATGACGAAGGACAACCGACAAAGAACAACGATCAGAACGATCCATAACAATGAAGGTTGAAGGGAGAAAAGCTTTGGTCCTCGGCGCCGGGAAATCCGGCGTCGCCTCCGCGCGGTTCCTGGCGGCGCGCGGCGCGACGGTCGCGCTTCACGATCGCAAGCCGGTCGCGGACTGGACGGATGAGGCCCGCTCACTGAAGGAATCGAGCGGCGTCGGGTTGATCGACGGCCAGATCCCGTCGTGGCTGCTCGACCAGATCGATCTCGTCGTCATCAGCCCGGGCGTTCCGACGAACACGGTCCCGGCACGGTACGTCGACCGGAAAGACGGCGAAGTCATCGGCGAGGTCGAACTCGCGTACAGATTTTTGAAAGGCCGGATCATCGGGATCACCGGTTCCAACGGCAAAACGACGACGACCACGCTGATCGGCGAGATCCTGAAGAACGGAGGATTCGACACGCTCGTCGGCGGCAACATCGGCACCCCGCTGCTCGAACTCACCGAACGTGCGACCGACGAATCCTGGTCTGTAGTCGAACTTTCGAGCTTCCAGCTCGAGACGATCCGTGATTTCAGGCCGCATATCGCGGTCGCGACGAACGTCACGCCGAACCACATGGACCGCTACGATTTGTTCGCGGATTACGCCGCGGCGAAACACCGGCTGTTCATGAACCAGACGTCGGAAGACGTCGCGATCCTGAATGCCGACAACGAGACGACGGCGAGCTGGGCGAGCGGGCTTCGGGCGCATGTCGCGATGTTTTCGGTGAAAACCGAACTCGACGACGGTCTTTTTCTTAGCGGACGCGATCTCGTGTCGCGCTCGGGCGGGAAGGAAAAGGTGCTGACGACGCGCGACGACATCTTTTTGCGCGGTCTGCACAACGTCGAGAACGTCCTTGCGGCATTCGCGGCCGGTCTCGCTGCCGGAGTGGATCCGGAATCGATCCGCGAGACGGTTCGGACTTTCCGCGGCGTCGAACATCGGATCGAGTTCGTCGAGGAGATCGGCGGCGTAAAGTATTACAACGACTCGAAGGCGACGAGCGTCGATGCGACGCTGAAAGCGCTCGAGGCGTTGAGCGAGGAGCCCGGCAAAACGGTTCTGATCCTCGGCGGGCTCGGAAAGAACGCGCCGTACGCGCCGCTCGTGCCGTTGATCGAAAGGATCGCTCGGGCGCTCGTTCTGATCGGCGAGGACGCGGACAATATCGAGTCGCAACTCGCCGGAACCGCGCCGATCATCCGCGCAGCGTCGATGTCAGACGCGGTCGCGAAATGCGCCGAAGCCGCCGAAACGGGCGATTCGGTCCTGCTCGCGCCGGCCTGCGCGAGCTTCGACATGTTCCGGAGTTTCGAGGAGCGCGGTACGGTTTTCAAATCGGATGTCAGATCGCTGAACGGCACGGGGAAGAAGTAGTTGAACGAATACAAGGCAAGGGAAGATGGCAAAGAAGTTGAGAATGGACTGGTTCATGTTCGGAATCGCCACGACGATGGCGCTCTTCGGATCGATCATGGTCTATTCCGCTTCGGCGATGATCTCGCTCAAGGAAACCGCCGCGAATGCCGGCGGACCGACCGAGTTCCAGTACTTCTTCAAACAGTTCGGATTCACGCTTCTCGGCTTGTTCGCGATGTATATCGTGAGCCGTATCGACTACCGGATCTATCAGAACCGTCTCGTCGTCGCCGGTCTGCTGCTCGTAACGGCCGTGCTGCTCATTTCGGTCTTTTTCTTTCCCGCGATCAACGGCGCGAAACGCTGGATCAGGCTTCCGGGAATGTCGTTTCAACCGTCAGAGATCGCCAAGCTCGCGCTGCCGCTGTTTTTTGCTTGGTTTCTGACGGAGCGCGAAAAGTATATCGGCGATCTCAAGACGACGGTGCTTCCGAGCCTTGCCGTTCTTGGCTTCTTCGGCGGGTTGATCGTGATCGAACCCGACCTGGGAACGACGATCGTACTTTGCGCGATCTTTACGACAGTCTACTTCGTCTCGGGCGCGAGGATCTTCCACCTCGCGAGCGTGGCGGCGGTGCTGATGACGATCGGCGCCGGGATGCTCGTTTTCGCGCCGTTCCGCGTCCGGCGGCTGATCGCGTTTCTCGATCCGTGCAGCCCCGAAAACGCGGCGAACGCGGGATATCAGGTCTGCCAGTCGTTGCTCGCGATCGGTTCCGGCGGCTTTCTCGGCGAGGGATTTGCGAAGGGCCAGCAGAAATTGTTCTATCTGCCGTACCCGTACTCGGATTTCATCTTTGCGGTGGTCGGCGAAGAACTCGGGCTGATCGGAACGATGGCGGTCGTAGCCGCGTTCGGGTTGTTGCTCTGGCGCGGGGCGAGGGCCGCGATGCAGGCTCCGGACCGATTCGGAAAGCTGCTCGGGATCGGGCTCATCACGGGGATCGTCGTGCAGGCGCTGTTCAATATTTCGGTCGTGATCTCGATGCTGCCGGCGAAAGGAATTCCGCTCCCGTTCATTTCGTACGGCGGAACGTCGATCCTGTTCACGCTGGTCGCGGTCGGCGTTCTGTTGAACATTTCACAGTACTCGGGGTTTCAGTCGGTTGAAAGGAAGACAAAGTAACGGTTGAAGAAGACCGTCGATTGACATGAGAGTCTTGATCGCCGCCGGAGGGACCGGCGGGCACATTTATCCCGGAATCGCCGTCGCCAAAGAGGTCCTGCGGCGCGATGAGGGTTCGAAGATACTGTTCGTCGGCACGACGCGCGGCCTTGAATCGAAGATCGTTCCGGAGAACGGATTTCAGCTCGCCGTGATCAACAGCGCGGGTCTCAAGAATGTCGGCTTTGCCGGCAAGATCAAGGGATTGCTGATCCTGCCGAAGAGTTTTCTCGAGGCGCGCACGATCATCAAGGATTTCCGTCCGGACGTCGTGGTCGGCGCAGGCGGCTATGTTTCGGGACCGGTACTTCTGATGTCGGCGCTGATGCGGATACCGACGCTCGTGATGGACTCGAACGCGCTCCCGGGATTCACGAACCGCCGGCTCGCGCCGTTCGTGACGAAGGCCGCGTTGACGTTTGACGAAGCGCTGCCGTATTTCGGGAAGAAAGGGATCGTGACCGGAAATCCGGTCCGTCGTGAGTTCTTTGAGATCGAACCGAAAGCGCGCGGCGAAAAGACGCGGCTGCTCGTGTTCGGCGGATCGCAGGGCGCGCGCGCGATCAACAACGCCGTCGCGGACGCCCTCGGATCGCTGCCGGCGGACCGGCTCGAGATCACGCACCAGACCGGCGAAAGCGATCTTGAACGGATCAAGGCGAGTTACGCCGATTCGCCGTTCGCCGACGCGGACGTTCGGGCGTACATCACCAATATGGTCGATGAATTCGCCAAGGCCGATCTCGTCGTTTGCCGCGCCGGTGCGACGACCTGCGCCGAACTGGCGGCGGCCGGCAAGGCGTCGATCATGGTTCCGCTTCCGACGGCGGCGGATGATCACCAGCGCAAGAATGCCGAAGCGTTGGTCCGCGCCGGCGCCGCGAAGATGATCCTGCAATCGGATCTCTCGGCGGAGTCGCTGACCGCCGCATTGACCGATCTGATCGGCGATTCCGAAAAGATCTCGTCGATGGAGTCCGCGGCCCGCAAACTGGCCCGCCGCGACGCCGCCGAAGCGACGGTCGATATGATGGAAGGGAGAAGGAAAGGGGAAAAGGGGAATGGGTGAAAAGGGGAAAGGGCGAGAGGGTGAAAGGGGGAACTGGTGAAGGGGTGAGAGGGAGAGAGGGTGAAAGGGGGAAATGGTGAAGGGGTGAGAGG
>JAKOSS010000304.1 GCA_029777145.1 Acidobacteriota bacterium
AAGAATTATCGACCGCGAAAGGACGCGAAAATCATCGTCCCGCCGATCGGGTCAATCAAGCGCTGTCCTGCAGGACTGATTTCGCGTATTTCGCGTTTTTCGCGGGAGTCCGTTTTTGGCGGTTGAAGAATTATTGACCGCGAAACGACGCGAAAATGTGTTGCCCGAATCGGCGGTGAAAACGGTCTCAGTTGCCGTTCGTCGATCTATGCGTCCATTTGTTTTCGCGTTTTTCGCGTGGTTCGCGGGAAGATGTTCTCCTGACTAGGTTTGGGGCGTATCCCGCGAAAGGTAATTCGCGGTCAGGATCACGAACGAGATCCAAATGAGATCGGCGAGGAGAAGGTGCCCGACCTGCATCACTATCGGTCCGAGCGTCAGCAGCGTCAGAGCGCCGAAGGCGAGTTGAGCGATGAGAATAATGCTTACGACATTCGACCACCGGCCGACGCGTACGTCGCCGTCAGAACGTTTTCGGAGGATGCCGGCAAGGAAGATCAGATAGACGATCGACAAGACCGAAAGGATCGGATGGCTGATCCTGAGTTTCAAGAGGACGTTCGATGTCTCTGAAAAGTCCTTTGCAAGCGATTCAGTCAACGACTCGGACGGGAAGATCATGCTGCTCAGCGCGGCAACGGTTCCGCTCATTCCGACCAGCAGAAACGCGACAACACCGCCGATCATCATTCCGAACGTCTTTCCGTCGGCCTTCTTGAGTTGGATCTTTCCGCCGCCGCTTGCGAACCAGGCGGTCAACGTCAAAAACGTCAGCAGCACGAGCGTCGTGATCAGATGTGCGCCCATCCAGAACGGCCGCGCGGCGGTCAGCGTTTCGGCGGTGTTTCCGGTCAACACGAGCCCGGCTCCGAGCAGTCCTTCGATGATCACCAGTACGAACGATCCGGCCGCGGCCTTCATTACGCGGCCCGGTTCGCGATCGCCTTTCCAGCGAACGATCGTCCAGACGAGCAAAACGATGAGCACCAGACCGTCGAGCGCGCTCGTGATCCGGTGCGAGAACTCGATCACCGTCTTCAGTTGCGGCGCCGACGGAATCACCTCGCCGTGGCACGTCAGCCAGTGCTGGCCGCATCCGTCGCCCGATTTCGACGCCCGCAGGAAGACGCCCCAGAGAATCACCAGGATGTTGTAGCCAAGCGTGAACCACGCATATTTCGCGAATCCGGAAAGTTTCGTTTCGGTAGCCATTTTGGTAAAGTCGAATGCCTAGAATACCACCGCGGACGGGCAATCTCGAAAAAATGCAAATATTAGAATTTCTGAAATCGCGACGAATGAAACGATCGATATTCGCGGGTTTTCTCTCGCTGATCTTTGCCGCGATCGCGTCCGCGGCGCCGTACGTCGTCGTGCTCGGCGTCGGCCAGGATGCCGGCGTGCCGCAGATGGGGTGCACCAGCAAGTTTTGCGAACGGGCGTGGAAGGATCCGTTGCTGCGGCGTTTGGTGTCGTCGATCGCGCTGGTCGACCCCGAGAGCGGGTCGCGCTGGATTTTTGATGCGACCCCCGATCTTCCCGAGCAATTCCAGAGGCTGAAAGAGATCACCGGCGACACCACGAACCGCATTGACGGGATCTTCCTCACGCATGCGCACATCGGGCATTACACGGGCCTCATGTATCTCGGGCGCGAGTCGATGAACACCAACGGCGTCAAGGTTTACGCGATGCCGCGGATGAACGCGATGCTGGAAGCGAACGCGCCGTGGTCGCAGCTTGTTTCGATCAAGAACATCGAGCTTGAACCGCTGAGCGACGGTCGGAAAGCGGATCTCGGCCACGGTATCACCGTCGAGCCGTTTCTTGTTCCGCATCGCGACGAATTCTCGGAAACCGTGGGCTACCGCATTTCAGCCGGCGGAAAATCGCTGATCTTCATCCCCGACATCGACAAATGGTCGAAATGGGCGAAAAAGCTCGAAGATGTCGTGCGGGCGAACGATTTCGTTCTGATCGACGGTACGTTCTTCGCCGACGGAGAGATCGCGCGGCCGATGAGCGAGGTCCCGCATCCGTTCGTCGCGGAAACGGTCGAATTGCTGAAAGAGCTCCCCGCCAGTGAGAAGTCGAAAGTGCGTTTCATTCACTTCAACCACAGCAATCCGCTGGTTCAGGGCGACAAGTCGAAGATCAAGGAACTTCGGAAGAAAGGCTTCGCGGCCGCATACGAAGGGGAGCGTTTTCCGTTGGGATGAAGCGCGAACGGATCGACAAACTGCTCGTCGAACTCGGATTCGCCGATTCGCGGACGAAGGCGCAGGCGCTGGTGATGTCGGGCGTCGTGGTCGTCAATGACAAGCGGGTCGACAAGCCGTCGCAGGAGTTTTTGCCGACGGATCGGATCAGGATCAAGGGAAGTTCGGCCGAAACGAAATATGTCGGTCGCGGCGGTCTGAAGCTCGAAAAGGCCCTTGTGCAATTTGGGATCGAACCGACCGGATTTGTCTGTTTGGACGTCGGGGCATCGACGGGCGGATTCACCGACTGCCTTCTTCAGAACGGCGCCGCAAAGGTCGTCACCGTCGATGTCGGAACGAACCAACTCGTCTGGAAACTTCGGACCGATCCGCGGGTCGAGGCCCGCGAGAACGTCAACGCCCGCAATTTGGAACCGAAGGATTTCGAGTCGAAATTCGATCTGATCGTCATGGACGTCTCGTTCATTTCAGTCACGAAGATCCTGCCGGCGCTCGTCACGCTGATCGATGAAAACGGTCGGATCGTCGTGCTCATTAAGCCGCAGTTCGAGGTCGGGAAGGGCGAGGTCGGCAAGGGCGGCATTGTGCGCGATCCGGAACTTCATGAGAAGGTTGTGCGTGACGTCAACGAATTCGCGGGTTCGATCGGACTCAAATGCGTCGGAACGATCGATTCGCCGATCCTCGGCGCCGACGGAAACCGCGAATTTTTGTCGCTTTACAGCCGGGAACGGATTTGAGTCAATTGGACTTAAGCGGCTTTCAGGCCCTTTTCAATTTCTCACTTTCGGCGGACCTGGGTACCGGTCACCAGCCGTCAAAAATATCGTTTACTTTGCGATTTTTATAATAAACTAGTCTCCATTCCATCATGAAGAGATTCTTTAAGATCATTGGGGCTATTGCAGGCGTTATCGTGCTTTTGATCGCGGCTGTCGTTATTGCCGTAAACACAAGCCCGCGGCCCGTAGCCTGGCTTACAAATTGGCAATTTTCCGACGGCATCGGCGATCCCAATGTATTTCCACCGGTTTACCATGAATTAAGCGAGAAGGTGAAGATCGAGAAAGATATCGAATACCCCTCGAAGTTTACTTCTAACCGGCTCGATATCTACAGCCCGATAGACGACAACGGTCCCGTCCCGACAATATTGTGGATACACGGTGGGGGTTATGTTGGAGGAGACAAGTCTGACATTGGGAAATGGGCGACTATTGTTTCCGCCGAGGGCTATACGGTTATTTCGATAAATTACGCGCTAGCGCCCGATGTTCACTACCCGACGCCGTTGATACAAACGGGCGAGGCTTATGAATTCATTAAACAGAATCCAGGGCGTTTTCCCGCTGCTGACATCCATCGCTTGATAATAGGAGGAGATTCGGCCGGCGCCCAATTGGCCTCACAGTTTATCGCCCTGCAAACAAATCCCGAGCTAGCCGGATCGATGCAAATAAAACCCGTCGTTCCCCGGGAAGATCTTCACGGCGTAATCTTGTATTGCGGGCCATATGATCTTCGCGGCCTGCATGACTCAGGAACGTGGCTTGGGCAATTTTTCGTTCGGCAGATGGGCTGGTCTTATTTTGGGGTACGCAATTGGAGGGATATTTCTCAGGCCGCCCAAGCATCCACACCCGGTAATGTAACTGCGGCGTATCCGCCAACTTTTATTACCGATGGCAACGTTGCTTCTTTTGAGCCGGATGCGAAAAAGCTAGAGTTGGCCCTGAAAGAAAAAGGAGTTTACGTCGATTCGCTCTATTATCCGATTGAACACGGTAAACTTGGACACGAGTATCAATTCGATTACTCTCTTCCCGAATCGATGGAGGCATATCGGAGGACCCTCGCCTTCCTGAAAAAAATAACTACAGGCAATTAAACCGTTTCCCTATTTTTTGGGCTTGGCCTTTTCTTTTTTCCTAACGGATTTTCGCGCACGAACGAGGTCTTTGAGTTCGTTCATAAATTCGCCCGCGGCTTCAAAAGCGAGGTAAACCGAGGCAAAACGCACATATGCTACATTATCAACGGCCTTCAGGCGCTTGATAATAACCTTGCCGATCTCGCTGGTCGGCAGCTCGCGGTCAAGCGTGTCCTGCACATTACGCTCGATCTCATCTGCGATGGTCTCAAGCTGATTAACGGATATCGGGCGCTTTTCGCAGGCCCTCAAAAGGCCCGCAAGTATCGTGTTGCGTTCGAAGGCCGGCAGGTTGCGTATGTCGAGCGCACCGAAAAGGGCCGTCGGACCGATTTGGTCGACGTCCGACCGAACTGCATTAATCTCAGATCTGAAATTTCAGATTTGAGATCAAGACCGACCGGAATACCGGGTGAATTTCAGCACAGAGACAGAGACTTTGGGTTGACTGAACTGAACATCGCCTTCCAAGAGAATTCCGCGACCCTACCGTTTGGTATTCCAAACGAACGATGAACGGTGGTCGGGCGATGCGTGAGATCAGCAATGCAACACGGCCGTGCGAAGAATATCAACGCAAATTGAAAGATCTGATCCGAACATTCTGCAAATGCCTGCTGTCGGCATAGACCGGGCGCGCGAACGAATCTCTATTTCCGCTTTTTCCCGAATCCCCACTTCAGACCCGTTGTGAACAGGAAATCATTGCGGCGGACATTGCTCAGCGGAAAGCTGTTGAAACGGTCGGCGATCGTCACGAACATTCCGATCCGCTTGGTGACGTCCGCCGAAAGCGTCGCGTCGAGAACGAATCGGTAGCGCCCCGCGTTGATGAGGCTCGGGTAGATCGTGAAGCCCTGCTGGAACTTGAGCCGGTCGCTGAATTTGTGTTTCAGAGTGTTCCCGAGCAGCGCTTCCGCGATGGTCGTATCGTTCGAACCGACGCGCCAAGTCCGGTTCCATGCGGCCCCGGCGAGAAGATCGATCTCGGTGCGATCGCGTTTCACGAGATGATCGCCGATGCCGGCGCCGAGAACCGATCGGAAATTGAGTTTCTGCGGTTTGTCGCGCTCAAAGTCGTAGGCGCCGAAGACGAACATCCGCTTCGAGAAATTGCGATCGTAGCGGATGCCGCCCCACATCGCGTTCGACGTCGTGACGTTCGTTCCGGTCACCCGATTCCGGTTCACGAGTCCTTTCAGGTACGCCGTCCATTTGTCTTGCTTCGTCGTCCGCTCTGCGCGGACTCCGGCTGTAAACGTTGAAGTGCGGGAGTTTCCGCTCGTGTAGCTGAAACCGACGTTCGCATTTCCTTCCCAACCCGTCGCGGCCTTTCGCAGCGGCCGCGGCAGGAAGTTGCGCTCTTTTACCGGAGAGTCGGGTGTTTTTGCTGCGGGGACGACCGGTTCGACGATCTTCGCGGGTGCCACGGTCGACGTTGACGCCTCGGCCGGCGTAACCGCGGCGGGGGACGTCGCCGCGACCTCGTCGATCTTCACCGATGCGACCTTATCGGCGACGACCGTGACGGTTCCGGCGTAGTCGGTCTCGATCGCGATCTTGCCGTCGGTCTGCGAGATCACCTTGCCGGTGATCCGGTCTCCGTTCTTCAATACGAGTTGATCCGCGAACGCGGAATTTGCGAACACGACGAGCGCGATAAGACAAAAAGCGACTTTCTTCATCTCGGGGTTATTCTCGAAATTCGGTATTTGCGGCGCAATGGACTGACCGCGGGGACAGCGGGATCATTGGCAGCGTGCATTGCAATTGTAACGAATTGCGAATGAATTATGAATCCGATACTTTGATAACTTCCAATGTCGAATTCAACGTCCATCGAAAACGAAGAACAACGTCCGCCGCGATCGTTCGAAGAGGGAATTGATTTCTATTTCGAGAATGGTCTGATGGTTCTGACGGAGGAATTTCTTCGCCGAAGAGGGCACTGCTGCGCGAACGGCTGCTGGCATTGTCCCTATGATCCGGGAACCTCTGTTCGCGAGGACCTAAAGTAAAAAGTCTTCGATCTCGTTGTGGGCGGTTCCGGCCGCGGCGAACTCCGGTTCGGTAGGCTCATCGAGAGTTTCTTCCTGAAAACCCGATTCGCTGTTTTCCTCAGCGCCCGCCATGAATGTCATCGGTGTCCGCGCGATCTGGACCAGCAACTCCGGTGAGCAGCAAACGTCGCTGTACCGCTCGCGCTCGCTGCGCATATCTTCCTGGGAATCCAGCCAGTCCAACGCCGCCTCAAGAACCCGCGCCTCGTCCGGATCCTCCGGCTTGACGATGCTGTAATGCATCCATTTCCCGTCCCTGCGCGCCTCGACGACGCCGGCGTTCCTGAGATATGCGAGGTGGCGCGAGATCTTCGGCTGGCTCTCTCCGAGCACTTCGGTGAAAAAGCAAACACAGATCTCATCATCGCGGATCAGATTGAGAAGCCGCAAGCGCGTTTTGTCCGCCAGCGCGAGGTAAAGCGTCTCCATCTTTTTGAGCACGGTCTCGTTGGCCATTGAAAAAAAACTATCACATCTCGGGAATTTTGTCTTGACAGGCGGGGATTATCCGAATATATTCGCTTAGACATATATGGCAAAGCGTATATGAAATCATAAATCCAAGGAGCAAAGATATGAAAACACATTTGTCGATCAACGTCAGCAGCATCGAAAAGAGCGTCGAGTTTTACACGAAGATGTTTGCCGCGGACCCCGTCAAGATCAAGCCCGGCTATGCGAAGTTTGACATCGCGAATCCGCCGCTGAATTTCACGATGAACGAATCATCGATACCGAAGGGCGGGTCGCTTTCGCACCTCGGGCTTCAGGTCGGTTCCTCCGACGACGTTGTGGCGATCGGAAACCGCTGGAAAGCGAGCGGACTCGAGACCCTCGAAGAGATGAAGACCGACTGCTGCTACGCGCTTCAGGACAAGGTCTGGGTGAGCGATCCGGACGGCAACCGTTGGGAAGTCTTCACCGTTCTTGGCAACACCGAAGGAAGTGATGCCAACTCTTGTTGCAGTCCGTCGAAGGAAGCGGTTAACATTTGCTCAAAGTGACCTCTGTCCTTCGTCATTGGTCATTTGTCATTGGTCCTTCGTTCTTTGTCATTGGTCAATCGTTCATTGTCAGTCGTAATTAGTCGTCGTTGATAAGAACTCGGCCGTTGCTTTAGTGACATGAACACCAGACGAATGACCACCGACAAAGGACAAATGCAAAAGACAACTGACCAATGACCAAGGACAACTGACAACCGACCAATGACCAACGACCAATCATTCGAAACTCTTGCAGTCCACGCCGGCGAAGATCCCGATCAATTCGCCGGCTCCATTTCCGTACCGATCTTCAACGCCTCGGTTTTCGCGTTCAGCGACGCCGATGAAGCGGCGGCGATCCACAATTTCGAGAAGCCCGGCTGGTTCTACGGACGGCTCGGAAATCCGACGCAGGACGCGCTCGAACGCGCCGTATGCGAACTCGAAGGCGGCGCCAGCGCGCTCGCTTTCGCTTCGGGAATGGCGGCCGTCACCGGTGCGATCCTGACGGCGGTGAAATCCGGCGATCATATCGTCGCGCCGGCATCGCATTATTCGACGACGGGTAGCTTTCTCGAGTACCTGGCGAACGATTTCGGCGTCGGTGTGACCTACATCGATCAGTGCGATCCGGAAAACTATCGCTCGGCGATCCGACCCGAAACGAAGCTGCTCTACATCGAGACGCCGTCGAATCCGACGCTCAAAATAACCGATCTTGAGGCTGTCGCGGCGATCGCCCGCGAGAACAACCTCACGACGATCTGCGACAACACGTTCGCGACGCCGTTCAACCAACTGCCGCTCAAACACGGCATCGATGTCGTGCTTCACTCGGCGACCAAATATTTCGGCGGTCACAGCGATCTGACGGCCGGAATGATCGTCGGCGACAGGGAATTCGTCGAGAGGGCGAGGCTGAAGACGACCAAGCTTTTCGGCGGAAACATCGCGCCGCAAACCGCGTGGCTCGTCCTGCGCGGCATCCGAACGCTCGCGCTCAGAATGGAGCGCCACAATTCGAACGCGCAGCGCGTCGCCGATTTTCTGGCAGAACATCCGAAGGTAACGGCGGTCAATTATCCGGGCTTGGCGTCGCATCCGAACCACGACGTCGCGGGGCGGCAGATGAAAGGCTTCGGCGGGATGATCTCGTTCGATGTCGGGACCGTCGAAGCCGGCAAGAATCTTCTCAACAATGTCAGGCTTTGCACGCTCGCGACGTCGCTCGGCGGCGTCGAGACGATCATCCAGCATTCGGCGTCGATGACCCACGCCGGATTGCCGCGCGAGGAGCGCCTGAAGGCGGGAATTACGGACGGGCTGATCCGGCTCTCGGTCGGCATCGAGAGCGCGGAGGATCTGATCGCCGATCTCGACGGCGCGTTACAAAACACTTAATTTTTGCGATATCGATCGTTCCGGCTTGCCGCTGTCAGGAAAGTATCGTATTCGTTTAAGCGAATATATGAATGCGAATGAATCCACTCCTGTCCGGCGACTTTCGTTCATCGACAGATTTCTGACCCTCTGGATCTTCGCGGCAATGGCTGCGGGCGTTGCCGCCGGACATTTTTTCCCGGGTGTCGAGCAATTCGTCAACCGGTTTCAGGTCGGCACGACGAACATCCCGATCGCGATCGGACTCATCGTCATGATGTATCCGCCGCTCGCCAAAGTCCGCTACGAAGAACTCGGCGAGGTCTTCCGAAACACGAAGGTTCTCGCGCTTTCGCTGATCCAGAACTGGGTCGTCGGACCGATCCTGATGTTCGTTCTCGCGGTCGCGTTTCTCCACGACAAGCCGGAATACATGACCGGACTGATCATGATCGGTCTCGCCCGCTGCATTGCGATGGTCATCGTCTGGAACGAACTCGCCGACGGCGATACCGAATACGCCGCCGGACTGGTCGCCTTCAACTCCGTTTTTCAGATCATCTTCTACAGCATCTACGCCTGGTTCTTCCTGTCGTACGTCCCGCCGCTCTTGGGAATGAGCGGAACGATCGTCGATGTCGGCATCTGGCAGATCGCGCAGAGCGTTCTCGTATATCTCGGCATCCCGTTCTTCGCGGGATTCATGACGCGATATCTGCTTATCCGTATGAAAGGGGCCGAGTGGTACACCGAGCGGTTCATTCCGGCGATTTCGCCGCTGACGCTGATCGCGCTGCTGTTCACGATCGTCGTGATGTTCAGCCTGAAAGGGAATCTGATCGTTCAGTTGCCGTTCGACGTCGTCAGGATCGCGATCCCGTTGCTGATCTATTTCGTCGTGATGTTCTTCGTCAGTTTTCTGAGCGGCAAGGCTGCCGGCGCCGATTATTCGAAGACGGCGACGCTGTCGTTCACGGCGGCGAGCAACAATTTTGAGCTCGCGATCGCGGTTGCGGTCGCGGTTTTCGGCATCAACTCCGGAGCGGCCTTCGCGGCAGTGATCGGACCGCTGGTTGAGGTCCCGGTACTGATCGGACTTGTAAGCGTGGCGCTTTGGCTGCGCCGGAAGTACTTTGCATCATGAACAGAAGCGTTTTGATACTTTGCACGGGAAATTCCGCCCGCAGCCAGATGGCCGAAGGCCTGCTGCGATCGTTGGCGGGCGACAGATTTGAGGTCGAGAGCGCCGGGACGAAGCCGTCGATCGTGCGTCCTGAAGCGATCGCCGCGCTCGCCGAGATCGGGATCGACATTTCCGGCCATCGCTCGAAATCGGTCGACGAATTCGCCGGCCGGGAATTCGACTTCGTGCTGACCGTCTGCGACAACGCCCGCGAGAACTGCCCGTATTTTCCGGCGAAGACGCGGCTGATCCACCACTCGTTCGACGATCCGGCCGACGCGACCGGCGACTTCGACGCGCGCCTCGCCGAATTCAAACGGGTCCGCGACGAGATAAGGCAATACTTCGAGGATGAGTTTGTGGCTTTGATCGTTTCGGATCTGTCAGCCGCGGATTAACGCGGAAGACGTGGAGTTTGTTCGATCGGTCACCGTATCTCGTGTTTATCAAAGAGTCTCGGCGGCTTTGCGTCCAAGCAGCGAAATCGTCACGTATTAATGCTGGTCCGATCGACCACATAGACATATAAGACACACATAAGCCCCAAACGAAGATCGATTTTCAGTTTAGTTTGTGAGCCGCGGATTAACGCGGAAAACGCGGATCAAAATATGGAATCCGCGTAATCTGCGTCATCAGCGGCAAAATGCGGTTTATGAATTGAAAAGGCCGCCTTTTGCAGACGGCCAATCCCAAATCCCAATTCCCAAATCCGAATTCCCAAATGGCTTATTCCTGATCGTTCGACTTGTTGCCCTTTCCGCTTGCGGCGGCGTGCGCCTGCGGCAACGGCAGTCCGACGGCGTCGGAGATCTTCTCGGGTTCGTCCTCGATCGCGATGTCGTCCACGTCCGAGACGATCATTTTGCCCGACTGCTTCGCGAACGTCAGCTTGTCGCCGTCCGCGTCGTAATCGACCACGACCACGTCGCCGGTTTCGACCTGCTCGGTTGCGACCAGGTTCGACAGCGGATAGACGAGAAAGCGTTCGATCGCGCGCTTCAGATGCCGTGCGCCGTATTTGAGATCGATTCCTTCCTTGAGCAGGAATTCACGCGCTCCCTCGGTGCAGTCGAAGACGAACTTCGTCCCGGCCGATTCCGTGATGCGTGACTGGACGTCGCGGAGTTCGATGTCGAGGATCTTCCGCAGATGATGTTCTTTCAGGCTGCGGAACACGACGACCTTGTCGATGCGGTTCATGAATTCCGGCGAGAACTTGCGTTTCGCGGCTTCGAGCGCCGTCCGGTAGATCTTGGTGTCGATCTCGTTGTCTTCGGACGCTTTGCCGGTCTTGCCCGGCGCGAACCCGATCCCGCCCGAGATCATGTCGCTCATCTCGCGCGCGCCGAGGTTCGACGTCATGATGACGATCGCCTTCGAAAAATCGACGCGGCGGTTGTCGCCAAGCGTCAGCGTCGCCTTGTCAAGAATTCCGAGGAGCAGCTGCCACAGCGAATCCGACGCCTTTTCGATCTCGTCGAAGAGCACGAAAGTCAGTTTCGTATCGTCCGTGTGCGCCTTGTCGAGATTTTCCTGCGTCAGCATCGGCGAAGTTTCGCGATGTCCGAGATATCCCGGAGGCGAGCCGATGAGTTTGGCGATCTCGTGCGAATGCTGGAATTCGGCGCAATCGATCTTGACGACCGCGTGCGGCTCGCCGAAAAGGACCTCGGCCGCCGCTTCGACGACGCGGGTCTTGCCCGAGCCGGTCGGCCCGAGGAACAGCATCGTTCCGATCGGACGCGTCGGGTTGTTCATCCCGGCGAGGTAGATCTGGAACAGCCCGCTCATACGGCGGACGGCGCGTTCCTGACCGACGATCCGATCTGACAACATGTCCTCAAAATCCTTTGCCCGCGGCGATTTTTGATCGGGATCGAGCAAAATCAACTTTTCCGTGGTTCTGTTCTTTTTCACCGATTCCTGCTTCATTTTGTTTCTCCTCGTAGCGATTTCGCCCTCCCGAACCCTACCGCTAAATAGACGTGTGTTCGCCACGCAAATTTGCCGTTCCTTTTCGGCAAACTGTTGCCATCATTGATGATTTCAAAAGATTTTACGTTGGCTGTTACCGATCTTCGGGATGTGATCCCGGCTGTGCAATCCAGGTTTGAAGAGCCGTTGACCGAGCAAATCCGCGACTCTGACTAATGTTTTACACAAATTTAAGAGGCGATTCAAGCCGCCGATTTTCGATTTTGGAATCGACCGGTCGTCAACGGTCGATAGGACCTCGCACGATCCGATACCTTTGAACAATCGCAAATCGCGATTCGAAAATCGCAGATCAAAGCTCCTCGTAGTAATCCAAACCGAGGTGCGTGATCAGGTCCTCGCCCATCATATGGCGCAGCGTGTTCTTGAGTTTTTTGAGCTGGATGAAGATGTCGTGTTCAGGATAAAGCTCGTCGGCCGTCTGCGGCGCCTTGAAATAGAACGACAGCCATTCCTGAACGCCGCGCATTCCGGCGCGCTGCGAGAGATCCATGAACAGCGCGAGATCGAGCACGAGCGGCGCCGCGAGGATCGAATCGCGGCACAGAAAATCGATCTTGATCTGCATCTTGTAGCC
>JAKOSS010000305.1 GCA_029777145.1 Acidobacteriota bacterium
ACTGTCCACTGTCCACTGTCCACTGTCCACTGTCCACTGTCCACTGTCCACTGTCCACTGTCCACTGTCCACTGTCCACTGTCCACTGTCCACTGTCCACCGCCCACCGCCCACTGACTCCCGATTTCCGACTCCCGACCACTGCTCACTGCCCACCGACCACTGCCCACTGTCCACTGCCCGCTTGCACATCCGACGTCGATTTTGTAGGATTTCCATTCGCCTCACACATGCCTTAAGCCGGTGTAGCTCAGTTGGTAGAGCAGTTGATTTGTAATCATCAGGTCGGGGGTTCGAATCCCTTCACCGGCTCCACAACAATTCGATAAATTACCGACCCGAGAATGACCTTATCGACGCTTTTTCGGTTCGGTTCTGCATTCCAAACAAACAATCAGACAAAGTATCAGTTGCCGGCGTCATCGAACGACGCGCCGGGGCGACCAATCGCGCGGTCGGCGATCAACCCGATAGAAGGACGGATCGTGATGAAACAAAGAAGTTGCTGATCATGATGAAACAAGAAGTTGCTGATCATGTCGAAGTGAAGATGTCGCCGATATGCTAATGACAAACTTGCTGATCATTACGAGATTACGAAGTTGCCGATGCTGATGAAGAAGTTGCTGATCATGCTTATGACACTCGGGTTTCCGCTGTTGGCCGCAGGGCAGCAACTTCCGAGGTTCAGGGTCAACGCGATCGAGATCAAGGGAATATCCTTCGCGCAGACCGAGAAAATGAAGCGTGCCGCACGCATCTTCGAGAACGTCATGAACGACCCGGATTTTCAAAACGAACTTCGGAGCAAAACCTTCAAATCAGATGACGACGACGACCTTCTGACCGATCCGAGCGCCGCGCAGGTCATTGAGAAGATATATGCGGCGAGCGAACTTTATCGGCCGGAACCGAACAATACGGCAGATATTTACTGGTTCGCCAAAAAGACCAGCTTCTGGATGAAGTTGACCGACAAATGCAACATGATCGGATACGGCTACCAGGGGGCGAAGAACATTTACACCTACACCTGCCTGCTGGACGAGAGCGATTCGATGGCCAAACTGGTCGGGCATATCGCGCACTAATGGAGCCATAAACTCGGTTTCACCCATCGAACGGATGATCACGCGGAGATCGATCTTACCGTGCCGTATGTCTTCGGTGATTTGGTCGCAAAACACGCGACCAAATGGACAATGGTGACGCAGTGACAAACATCCGTCCACCGGATGCGGTCGTCGGTGTCCTTAACTTGAAAACGGCTTTTTTTTCCGTCCTGCCGTACGTGACGACCGCAGTGTCGCCGGACACCTTTACCTTGACCCCATTGATGCTCATTGTCTCCGGACTGTATTCACCAGGGCCCGGGTCACGGCGAAAGTTCGCCGTTCGACTACGCGACGCTGATCCTCGAACCGATCGTCCCGTTGATGTTCGTGCTGCCGTAAGGGCTTTCGCCTCGATGGGCGTACTTCACGAACATATCGGCTTTGAATTTGGGAATCGGGAATTCCGGTCATGCGTTGGCGGTCCGTTGCAAAGAGCCGCGGCAAACGCGGATCACTGTTGGACAGAAATCCGCGTTTTCCGCGGCTGGATTAATTCGGCGATCGATCGATGCCGACAACGATCTGGGAGATCAACGGTTGATCATTGCCTGGGCGCCCGGTGAGTAGCGCTCTCCGGCGATCTCGATCTTCGCCAGTTTCTCCGCGATCGCCGCGAGATCGTCATTCGTGAGTGTGACATCCACCGCGCCGAGATTTTCCTCGAGCCGGTGGATCTTCGTCGTTCCCGGGATCGGCACGATCCACGGTCTTTGGGCGATCACCCACGCGAGCGCGACCTGCGCCGGCGTGGCATTCTTGGCCGCCGCAACCTCCTTCACGAGATCAACGAGCGCCTGGTTCGCCGCGATGTTCTCCCCGGAAAAACGCGGAACCGTGGCGCGGAAATCGCCCGGGGCAAAGGTCGTCGAGGCATCGATCTTGCCCGTCAAAAATCCACGCCCGAGCGGGCTGAACGGGACGAAGCCGATGCCGAGTTCTTCAAGCACAGGGAAAATCGCCTCTTCCGGTTCGCGCCAGAACATCGAGTATTCGCTCTGGAGCGCCGTCACCGGCTGGACCGCGTTCGCGCGCCGGATGACGTCAATGCCAGCCTCCGACAATCCGAAGTGCTTCACTTTTCCAGCCTCGATCAGTTCTTTGACCGCGCCGGCGACGTCCTCGATCGGGACGTTCGGGTCGACACGGTGCTGGTAGAAGAGATCGATGCGGTCCGTGCGCAGATTTCTGAGCGAGTTCTCGACGACCTCGCGGATCCGCTCGGGCCGGCTGTCGGTACCTTCGCCGGACCTGCCGTTCCTGAATCCGAACTTCGTCGCGAGTACGACCTGATCGCGAAACGGTTCAACCGCCTCGCCGACGAGCCGTTCGTTGGCGCCCTCCGCGTAAACCTCGGCCGTGTCGAAGAACGTTACTCCTTTTTCAAACGCAGTGCGGATGAGCTTCACGCCTTCGGACGTCTCAACCGCCGGTCCGTATCCAAAGCTCAGTCCCATACATCCGAGACCGAGCGCCGATACTTCCAACCCGCTTTTTCCCAGTTTTCTCTTTTGCATTGCGACTCCTTGCCGTTATTCGTGTCAGCGCATTGCGGATCTGATTGCCGCAAAACACGCGAAAGATGCGATGAACGGATACCTTGGTTCCTTCTTTCGCAGATTTCACGTGTTCGGCGGGCAACCGTATTCCATCGCGTAATTTACCCTGATCAGGCGTTCAGCGTCGACATGTCGATCGTGAACCGGTAGCGGACGTCGCTCTTGAGCATCCGCTCGTAGGCTTCGTTGATCCGGTCGACGCCGATCACTTCCACGTCCGACGTGATGTTGTGTTCGCCGCAGAAATCGAGCATTTCCTGCGTTTCCTTGATCCCGCCGATCGCCGATCCCGAAAGGCTCCGACGCCCGAACAGCAATCCGAATCCCGCGACCTCCATCGGTTCGGGCGGCGCGCCGACGATCGTCAGGTTGCCGTCGCGTTTGAGCAGATGAATGTAGGCGTTGACGTCGTGCTTAGCGGCGACGCAGTCGAGGATGAAATCGAACGTGCCGGCGTGTTGCGCCATCTGATCGGGATCGGTCGAGACGACCACTTCGTCCGCGCCGAGTTTGATAGCATCGTCCTTTTTGCCCGGCGACGTCGTAAAGACTACCGTGTGCGCACCGAGCGCGTGCGCGAACTTGACCCCCATGTGTCCGAGACCGCCGATGCCGACGACGCCGACCTTTTTGCCCGGGCCGACGTTCCAGTGTTTGAGCGGCGAGTAGGTCGTGATTCCCGCGCACAGCAACGGAGCCGCCCCGGCGAGATCGAGATTTTCGGGAACTCTAAGCACGAAATCCTCATCGACGACGATGTTCTCGGAATAGCCGCCGAGCGTTCCCGGTGCCGTTCCGTGTTTGTCCGGCGTTCCGTACGTCAGCGAAAAACCCGGACAATACTGTTCGAGTCCGTCCTGGCAGTTCGGGCAGGTGCGGTCCGAATCGACGAGGCACCCGACGCCGACCGTGTCGCCAACCTTGAATTTCGTTACGCCCGATCCGACCTCGGAAACGCGGCCGATGATCTCGTGTCCAGGCACCGCCGGATAGATGGTCGGCATCACTTCGTTCCACTCGTTGCGCGCGTAATGCAAGTCCGAGTGGCAGATGCCGCAGTATTGAATGTCGATCTTGACGTCGCTCGCAAGCAGTTCGCGCCGCGGGATAATCAGCGGTTCGATCGCCGAGGTCGCCGAAGCCGCTCCGTATGCTTTCACGTTGTTCATTTCTTACCCTTGTTCTCCTTTATTGATTTCTTGGCCTGCCGGCCTGACATCATAATCTCAAATAAGCGCCCTCTGTCGGTATGACGAAAGTCGATTTTGATTGCACAATTCTCCAGAATCGGGAAATTCGCTTGCACCGCGACGCCAGAAAAGCGATACAATTGCGACATGGCAGTTGCAGCACATACGATAATGAATAAAAGGGTTTCGGCTATCCGGTCGGAGCTCGCGGAGCGGATCTCGCGAATTCACGGCGAAAACGGCGTATTGCAGATATTTCCACGCGTGTCTCTGGCGCGCACGACCGGGCCGACGAAGCCTCTGCATTCTGTGTTCAAGCCTTGTTTCTGCGTGATCGCGCAAGGAAGCAAGACCGTCAACCTCGGCGACGAGTCGTTCACGTACGACGAAGGGAATTATCTGATCGCGACGATGGAGTTGCCGGTTTCGAGTTGCGTCGTGTCGGCGAGCGGAGATCGCCCGTATCTCAGTGTGAAATTCGAACTCGACCCGGCGGTTGTTGCGGCGGTGATGCTCGAATCCGGGATCGACGCCGGCGCGCCGGCAAGTTCGGTCAAGGCGATGAACGTGAGTTCGATCGACGCGGACCTGCTCGACGCGGTCGTCAGAGTTTTGAGGTTGCTGGATGTGCCGGAGGACGCGCGGATGATGCTGCCGCTTCTCGAGAAGGAACTCATTTTCCGGCTGCTGCGCGGTCAGCAGGCGTCGCGGCTGTCGCATCTCATCACCGGCGACAACAAACGGATCTCGAAGGCGATCGAGACGCTGCGGAAAAGGTTCGACCAGCCTCTGAGGATCGAGAACATCGCGCGCGATCTCGGCATGAGCGTTTCCGGGTTCTACCAGCATTTCAAATCCGTCACCGCGATGAGTCCGTTGCAGTTTCAAAAGCAGATCAGATTGCAGGAAGCGCGCCGGTTGATGCTCGGCGAGGACCTCGACGCGGCGAGCGCCGGGTTCCGCGTCGGTTACGAGGATCCCTCATACTTCAGCCGCGACTACAAAAAGCAGTTCGGCGCCCCGCCGCAGCGCGACATCGCGCGGCTCAGAACCGAATTGGCGGCGTGAAATCGAGTCAGCGTTTGACTCCCGAAATGCGATAGCCTGACGGCGGCCGCATCGAGTCAGAGTGGAGGCGCGATCCATCGGTAAAGAACTTGGGCCATCCGGGTGAGTGGGATATAGTTTTTCCGATAACCTAGACTCAGTCCCGACTTATCCGAATCTAAAGCAGGAGTCGTTGTATGTTTTGCAGATCAAATGTCAACCGGATCGCAACCGTGTTTTTTGCGCTTTTCGTTGTTGCCGAATCCACTCTCAGCGCACACGCGCAATGCGGTGTGTAATTGAGGTACACTTCGACGCAGCAGATCCCGTGCTCGAAGGTCTATCTTGATAAAGCCGCTGATGTTAACAACGACGGTAAGATGGACCTGCTTGCCACTCAGGATATCTCTGGAACCGACACGACGCGCGAGAGGATATTGATAATTCCCGGGAACGGCGACGGAACGTTCGGGACTCCGTCGGCGATCGACGCACCCTCCAGTTTCGACGACACCTACGCCGTCGCGCGGATCAACGGCGATGATCTCCCCGATATCGTCGCCTTCAATGCCTACTCGACCGATCCGGTCACGATGCTGATTTACATCAACAACGGCGACGGAACGTTCACCGCGAATCCCCCGGTCAGCGCGTCGGGGATGGGCGGCCCGATCGATTTCGCGGATCTAAATGCCGACGGCAAGACCGATTACATCGGCGCAATGTGGAACGGCGGCCAAATTCGTTACAGTCTCGGCAACGGCGACGGGACATTTTCCGCGCCGGTCGCGATCAACGTCGGCGGTACAGGCTACGGGGGCGACTTCAACGGTGACGGAAAACGCGATTACGCAAGCAACTCCACGCTCTACATGAACAACGGCGACCTGACGTTCTCACCGATCAGTTTCAGTTCGATGCTGCAGTTCAATGAGGTGATCTGGGGCGTCAGCGATTTCAATTCGGACGGAAAATCCGATCTTCTGATCGCGAGTCTTTCGGCGACACCGAAGTTTGCGATCTTCACATCGACCGGAACAGGATTCACGCGCGCCGATTACGTGATCACCGCCGACTCGAGTGTCTCGGGGATCAGCCAAACGGGCAATTTCGCGGGGAATTCGGCTCCGGACATCGTCTTTTCGTATCGATATCAGGACAAGAAAGTGGTCTTCGAGAACGACGGAGCAGGGAATTTCACACGTTCCGATCTCGGCGGCCGGTTCTTTTCGTTCAATGGGCTGCGGGCCGTTCAGGCCGATTTTGACAGCGACGGCAAGACCGATCTCGTTCAGGCCAACAGCGGAATCACGAATTCGCGGCCGTTGCTCCGGGACGTCAGCAGCGTGACGTTTCTCAAAAACGTCTGCAACCGGCCCGGACAGCCGCGGGTCGTCGATACCGGGGGCACCGGAATGACTCAGCTCAGCTACTGGAACCCGACGACCGGCGACTGGTACATCGCGCCTTCGACCAGCGGTTCGCCGGTTGAAAATCCGGTCAATTGGGGGCGAGGCAGTTTGGGTGACATTCCGACACCCGGCGACTTCGACGGCGATGGCGTCACCGACCGCGCGGTTTACCGCGACAGTACGGGCCAATGGTTCATCCGGCGCAGTTCCGATCTCGCGTGGTTCGTGATGAAGTTCGGATTGCCGGGCGACAAACCGGTGGCCGCCGATTATGACGGCGACTCGATCAGCGATATTGCCGTTTGGCGTCCGTCGGACGGGAACTGGTATCTCTGGTTGATGGGAACGCAGCAATTCTCGGCGATGCATTTCGGCGCGGATGGCGACAAGCCGGTTCCGGCCGATTTCGACGGCGATCTCAAGTCCGACGTTGCGGTCTATCGTCCTTCGACCGGCGTCTGGTACGTTTACAAGAGCACCGACGGAAACTTCATCATCGCGCAATGGGGAATCGACACCGACAAACCTGTCCCGGCGGATTTTGACGGCGACGGAAAGGCCGATCTCACGGTATATCGCGAACCAAGCAGCGTCGCATACATCCTTCGGAGTTCGACCGGAGAGCCGAGCTATTACCATTTCGGTTCACCCGGCGACATCGTTCAGGTCGGCGATTATGACGGTGATTTTATAGCCGATCTGTACATGTTCCGGCCCTCAAACAATTCCTGGTGGACGTCCGGGTATCCGGTTTCGATCGGAACATACGGAACGGCCGGCGTCGTTCCGACATCGTCGATCCTGAGAGTTGAGTAAGACAAGACGGTCCGAAGGCACGAAATCCGTCCTCAGCGTTTGACTCCCGATATGCAGCAACTGTGCGTGGCGCGACCCGTTACGGCCGAGGCCAGATAGCACATCGCGGGATCGCCCGCGTTGTAGCCGCCGGGCCGGATATAGGTGAAGCCACGGCATTTCGGATTCGCGGCGCAATCGGCCTGACAGGCCTGCGCGGTCGTGCCGCGATAATACGTCAGATTGGTTCCGTTCAGGCTGACGTTGTTGCTCATCGGTCCGAACAGCGGAACGTCCGGTTTCGGGGTCGCCGGCGCAGGTGTCTTTTCGACGCGCGGCGTAGCGGCGTAAGACGGTGCGGGTGTCGGGGTCGTCGACGGCGAGGACGCGGGCGTCGGAGTTTCGGGCTTGACCGTCGATTGCGGGGTCGGTGATCGCTCTCCCACGGTCGAGCCGTCGGAAGTCGATTTCGCCATCTCACGCGATGATGTCGGCGTCGGCACGTTGGAACTCACGCCCGCACGGTTGAAGTACATCAGTCCGCCGATCAGTCCCGCGCCTCCGACTCCGAGTACGATCCCGATCA
>JAKOSS010000025.1 GCA_029777145.1 Acidobacteriota bacterium
GACGGCCGGGATGCAGATGATGGCTGGTGGTTTTGTATTACTGATCGTCAGTATCATTCGCGGCGAATGGTGGACGGTCGATGTTGCCGCTATCTCGGGACGCTCGTGGTTTGCGGTCGGCTACCTGATCGTCTGCGGTTCGCTGATCGGCTTTACGGCGTACAGCTGGCTGCTCAAAAATGCCCAGCCGTCGATGGTCGCGACGTACGCTTATGTCAATCCGGTGGTTGCAGTGATACTCGGCTGGGGCATTGCCGGTGAATCGCTGACGCTGCAGATGCTTCTAGGCGCCGTAGTAGTAATTGCGTCGGTCGCGTTGATAACAAGCCGCAAGAAAGCCAAACCGGAAACGGAGGTCGAGGCTGGTACGGAAGATGTCATTCACAGATCGCTAACGCCGTCGTGCAACAAGCCTAATTATTCAACATCTTCATAAACGGGCGAGACTTTCTCGCCCCGCCATCATCGGGTAAAGTGTTTCTGAGAATTTCAGAAAACTTTACCCGATCCTCTTTTTATGAAACCACGTTTGGCAGCTCTCTCAATTGAAGATATCCGATCCCAATTTCCGGCCCTGGAGCGAGTTTATAACGGCCACCCCGTCGCATATTTCGACGGCCCGGGAGGAACACAGGTTCCTCGCGGTGTCGTTGAGGCAATGAGCGGCTATCTCTACAACCACAATTCGAACACGCATTGGGGCTACCCGACCAGCGACGAGACGGACGCGATGATCGAGGATTCCCGGCTCGCGTTCGCTGACTTCTTCAATGCGGCTTCGGATGAGATCGTCTTCGGGCAAAACATGACGACGATCACCTTTCATCTTGCGCGCGCGCTAGGGCGGCAGTTCAAGGAAGGCGACGAGATCATCGTCACTGAGCTCGATCATCACGGCAACGTCGATACCTGGCGGTCTCTCGAAAAGGATCGTGGTGTGACGATCCGCGTATTGCCGATGGATCCGGAAAGCGGACAGCTCGAATTTGACCAGTTGCCGGGACTGATAAACGACCGAACAAGATTAGTTGCGATCGGTGCGGCTTCAAATGCGATAGGCACGATCAACGACGTAAAGGCCGCGTGCAAATTGGCGAGTGATGCAGGTGCGTTGAGCTTTGTCGACGCTGTCCATTTTGCGCCACACGCATTGATCGACGTCAAAGATATCGGCTGCGATTTCCTTGCATGTTCGGCCTACAAATTTTACGGCCCTCACATCGGAATACTTTTCGGCAGGAAAGAGCTGCTTAAAGCGACAGATTTCCCTAAGCTGAGACCGGCACCCGACAATTCGCCGGATCGTGCCGAGACCGGAACACAAAGCCACGAATCGATCGTCGGAGCAGCGGCTGCGGTGGACTTTATCGCATCGCTCGGAACCGGCTCGACAAGAAGAGAGTCACTGGCGAGCGCGTTTTCATCAATGCACGAGCGCGATAGCGAACTCACTTCAATGTTGTGGAACGGACTGAACGATATTGAAGGCGTTCGGGTTTACGGTCCCGGACTCGATGCCAGACGAACCTCGCTCGTTTCCTTCACCGTGGGTGACATCCCTTCAGAAGATGTCAGCAAGTTTCTCGCTGCACGCGGTATGTTCCTCTCACATGGCGATTTTTATGCGGCGACGGTCGTCGAACGATTGGGCGTTGCCGAGCAGGGCCTTGTCAGGATAGGTTGCTCGGCATACACAACAAGTGAAGAGATCGAAAGATTGATCGATGCCGTAAAAGAATTCGTCAGCGAACGCTGCTGAAGATCTGGAAGATCGAATCGAAGATCGACCGTTTGCGATTTGCAACAGATGTGACCGATTGAGTCTGAGCGGCCCGATCGGAATCCTTGATAAGGATCAGATCGTTATTCGTATTCCCGCGGGCAATGATCAGCTCTTTCCCGTCGGCGGTCCACGCAAAATTCATGATCTTCCCCGACTTGAATTCGGTCAGTTGGGTGGCGGCCGAACCCTCGATCGGCTGCCGCCAGATGTTCATAGAACCTCCCCGGTTGGTCGAGATCGTAAGCGAACGGCTGTCCGGCGACCACGTGAACTGATTTATCAGATTGAATTCCAGTATGTTCTCCACCTTGCCGAAACTCCCGTTTTCGAGCGCTGCGATCATCAGCTTCTTTTGAAACGACTTTACGTCATAGCTCGCGTAAGCGATGCGTTTGCCGTCCGGAGAAATTCGCGGCTGAAAGACGCTCCAGTTTTCAGCGGAATACAGTTCTTCGACCGTGCCGCCGCTGACGGGAACCTTCATAAGCGAAAATCGTTCGTCCTTGCCCGATTTCCTCTGGAAGATCACAAACTTGCCGTCGGGTGTTATCTGCGGATTGAAATCGACACTTTCGGGAGTTTCATCGCTGAGGCGGACAACATTCTTTCCA
>JAKOSS010000306.1 GCA_029777145.1 Acidobacteriota bacterium
ATCGTCAACGACTCACTCGGGCACGCGGCCGGCGATGAACTGTTGAAAGCCGTTGCGAAGCGCCTGCTCGACTGCATTCGGGGGCGCGACATCGTCGCACGCCTCGGCGGCGACGAATTCACCGTTCTCCTTGTAGATCTTGAAACGATAGATCAGGCGATCATCGTTGCCGAACGAATAAAGCATAAGTTGTCGGTCGCGTTCGAGATCGGCGATCAGGAAGTCTTCATCGGAACGAGTATCGGTATCGCCACAAGCGAGATCGTCTATCGCACCGCCGACAATATGCTGCGGGACGCGGACGCCGCGATGTATCAGGCCAAGGCCTCCGGAAAAGGTTGCTACATGGTGTTCGATCACGAAATGCACTCGAACGCGATCCGGGAATTGCATCTCGCGAACGATCTTCGCCGGGCGCTCGACCGCGACGAGTTCGTCATTCACTATCAGCCGATCAAATCGCTTGAGGCCGGCAAGATCACCGGACTCGAGGCGCTCGTCAGATGGAATCACCCGACGCACGGATTGCTGTCGCCGGCCGATTTCATCCCGCTCGGAGAGGAAAACGGGATCATCAACGACATCGACAACTGGGTGATGCTCAACGCATGCCGTCAGATGAAGCAACTGCGTGCGGAATTCGAAGAGCTTGGGGACGTATCGGTCAGCGTCAATGTTTCTTCGCGACGCTTCGCGCAGGTCGGTCTGTTCGACACAGCCAAGACCGTGCTGATGGAAACCGGACTTCCGCCGTCGAATCTCGTTCTCGAGATCACCGAAAGCGCGATGATCAAGAATCTCGCAAACACCGCGACGATGCTGCGCGAACTCAACTTCCTCGGCGTGAAGATCGCACTTGATGACTTCGGAACAGGCTATTCGTCGCTCAATTATCTCCACGAACTGCCAATCTCGATCCTCAAGATCGACCGTTCCTTCGTTGCGCGCATCGACCGCGAGAATGAAGGGATCGAGATCCTCAAGGCGATCATCGCGCTCGCGACGAGCCTCCGCATGGAAACGACCGCCGAAGGGATCGAAACGGCAAAACAGTTGGACGCGTTGCGTGAGATCGGCTGCCAGAGCGGTCAGGGCTATTACCTTTCACGTCCGCTCCCGCCCGAGGCGCTCGTTGAATACCTGCTCGCCGAGCGCGGACAGGTTGTTCCAAAGGCCGCGTCGCGCGGTCGTCTGCGTCTCGTGAATCTTTGATCAGAGAGTTATCGCCGCCGGAGGAACGGCGCGAATTCCTGTTGATCCGACGGCGCAATCGCGTTCATCCACGGGCAAACTTTGCTCGAATCCCAATCAGTCTTTTCGAAGGAAATTATCAACCCACAACTGAAATACCAGGAGCGTCCAAAGCTGCTTGTGGTGCGACGCTATGCCTGATTCGTGCTCGCTGATCAGCTTCGCGACGAACTTCGGATCGAACAATCCTTGTTCGCTGAGCCGTTTCGGTTCAAGCAGGTCGTGGAGGAGCGGATTCAGGCGTCCTTTGAGCCATTCCGCGATCGGGATTCCGAATCCCTTCTTCGGCCGTTTGAGAATCGACGCCGGCAGAAGCGGTTCGACCGCCTTTTTGAGAATGTACTTTCCTTTGTTTCCCTTGAGTTTGAAATCGATCGGGATCGAGGCCGCGAACTGCGCGACGCGGGGATCGAGGAACGGCGCGCGGACTTCCAGCGAAACCGCCATCGACGCGCGATCGACCTTCGTCAGGATGTCCTCGGCCATGTAGTAGTTGATGTCGAGAAACTGCATCTTCTCGATGTCGTTCGTCGCGTCGCAGATCCCGAGCAGTTCTCGCGCGCCGCGGTAAACGTCGCCTTCGGTTTGATCGAGCACGTCCTGAGTGAGCACTCTTTGTTGCTCGTCCGGTGCGAACGACCCGAAATACGAATGATGCCGCGTGACGAGATCATATTTCGAAGCGGCGACGAAGCGCTTCGCCTTGTAATCGAACGAAAGGTTCTTCGTCGAGACCGGCAGGGAATTCACGACCGGTTCGATCATTCCGCGCCGGATCGCTTTCGGGATCTTCCCGTACGCCCGCGCAACCCGGTGGGCCCAATACATCGGATAGCCGGCGAAGATCTCGTCGCCGCCGTCGCCGCCGAGCGCGACCGTGACGTGCCGGCGCACGAATCGCGACAGCAGGAACGTCGGGATCAGCGAACCGTCCGACATCGGCTCGTCGAGCCACTTTCCGATCTCCGAGATCAGGTCCGCGGCCTTTCCGACGCTCAGCCGATCTTCGTAATGTTCGGGTCCGAGATGTTCCGCGACCTGTCTCGCAAACTTCGACTCGTCGAACGAATCCTCTTCAAAACCGATCGAAAACGTCTTGACGCGTTCGGTCGAGAACTGCGTCGCGTAGGCGGCAACGGTCGACGAATCGATGCCGCCGGACAAAAGTATCCCGAGCGGGACGTCGGACACGAGACGCATGCGGACCGCATCGGCGAGCAGTGTGCGCAGTTCGTCGGTCTTCGATTTGAAGTCCCGACCAGACTTCTCCCAACTCAGGTTCCAGTAACGTTTTGTGCTGATCTTTCCATTCTCGACCGATAAATAATGCGCGGCTGGGAGTTTGAAGATGTTCTTGTAGATCGATGCCGGCGCGGGCACATAATCGAACGAGAGGAACTGGCGGACGGCGTCAAGATCGAGTTCGGTCCTGACAAGCGGATTCGCGAGCAAGACCTTCAATTCCGATCCGAACACGAGCGTGCCGTCGAAGACGCCGTAATAAAGCGGCTTCTCGCCGAATCGGTCGCGCGCGACGAGGAGCCGTTCGCGATGTTTGTCCCAAAGAGCAAAGGCGAACATGCCGTTGATCTCGTCGAGCATCGCGTCGCCGTGTTCTTCATAAAGATGCGGCAGGATCTCGGTGTCGGTGTGCGTCTCAAACTTGTGACCGCGTTTTTCAAGGTCGGTTCGCACCTCGCGGAAGTTGTAAAGTTCGCCGTTCATGACGACGACCACCGATTTGTCTTCGTTGTAAACGGGTTGTTCGCCGGTCGCAAGGTCGATGATCGAGAGCCGCCGCATTCCGAGCGCGACCGCGTCTTCGTTCCACAGCCCTTCGGAATCCGGACCGCGGTGTTTCATCCGTTCGCACATCTCATGCAAAACGGCGCGATCGTTTGTCGAATTATCTTTGTTGAGGTTGATCCAACCCGTGATGCCGCACATCAGGCGCCGCGCCTCTTCGCTTCCGCGGTTGAATTGTCCGCAAATCCGATCTTCTCGCGGACCGCATAGATCGGTTTGTCCTGCGACTCGTGGTACGTCCGCACCAGCATTTCCGCGAGCAGTCCCATGAGAATGAACTGAACCGAGATCGCGAACATCACGATGCACAGGATGGGCAGCGGCGTTTCGACGAAGTCCGCGTGGAACTGCGGAAATCCAAGGTGTTGGGCAAACTTCAGGAACACCGCGTAGATTCCCGAAACGACGGACATGAACAGCGCGACGAAGCCGAATGTTCCGAAAACATAGATCGGCTTCGTGTGATATTCGGCCATGAACTTGATCGTCATCAGGTCGAAGATGACCTTGACCGTGCGCGAGATCCCGTATTTTGAACGGCCCATCGTCCGCGCGTGGTGATCGACCGGAATTTCGGTGACGCGCGCGCCCGACCACGATGCGTAGATCGGAATGAAGCGGTGCATTTCGCCGTAAAGCCGCACGTCCTGGAGGACATCGCGGCGGTACGCCTTCAGCGAACAACCGTAATCATGGAGATGCACGCCGCCGATCCATGAGATGATCCGATTCGCGATCCGTGAGGGGAGTTTGCGCGAGATCATCTTGTCCTGCCGGTTCTTTCGCCAGCCCGAAACCACGTCGAAACCTTCATCAAGTTTTTCGAGAAGCCGCGCGATGTCCTTCGGGTCGTTCTGAAGGTCGGCGTCCATCGGGATCAGGATCTCGCCGCGCGAGGCATCGATGCCGGCGCTCATCGCCGCGGTTTGGCCGTAATTGCGCCGCAGTGAGATCACCCGGACGCGGTCGTCCTCTTCGGCGATCTCACGCAGTACCTTGAGACTCGAATCGGTCGAGCCGTCGTCGACATAGATCACCTCGGCGGATTTTCCGAGTTCGGCCAATGCTTCGCGAATCTTCACGTGCATCGGCCGGAGGTTCTCTTCTTCGTCGAGGACCGGCAGGAAAAGCGACAATTCCGGCGCTTCATTCGGTTCGGCCTGTACTTTTTTCGTCTTCATCCCGATTTGCAAAGGTAATAATTTACTTTGTTCGCCGCCAAAAATACAATGAATCGCGTTTAATCAACATTGACCCGATAGGCTATCCTTTTCAGATACCAGAGGAAACAACCATGATCGATAGACGTCGCTTTCTGTTTTTGTCCGCCATAACCGTACCTGTTCTTTCCGCCCGACGCTCGCCGGCGCAGAAGAACGAACGAATCTCGACCGTAAAGTCGAAGTTCCCGGTCGTTGTTTCTACTTGGGACAGTGGCATCCGCGCGAACGCCGCCGCGTGGACCGTTCTCGGCAAAAAAGGACGCGCGCTCGACGCCGTTGAGCAGGCGGCAAGATCCGCCGAAGACGAGCAAAGTTGCTGCGTCGGGCTCGGCGCGTTCCCTGATCGTGACGGCTTCGTCACGCTCGATGCGTCGATCATGGACGAGTTCGCGA
>JAKOSS010000307.1 GCA_029777145.1 Acidobacteriota bacterium
AGCGGCCGGAGAAAACGGGAGGTATAGAGCAACGGATTGAATTTCTGCAGCCTCTTGCTCGGGATCAGGTCGAGCATGATGACGCCGGCGATGACCATCAACGCGCCGGCGACGATCGCCGTGATGTTCTCGATACCCGCCAATTGGCCGACGAAACCGACCGTTCCGCCGGCGAAACCGGCGGCCGCGCCCATCAAAGCATAGGTCAGGATCCGGCCGGCGTTGTAAAGAAGGTGCGCCGCGGCCTGCTCCCCGAAACGCTTCGATCCGAGCGGCAGGCTGTATGACAAAACGAGCGGGCCGCACATCGAGACGCAGTGCATGCTGCTGAAAAGTCCAAGCGCGAAAATTACGTAAAACTCCCAGGCGTTCATTTCTTTAAGTGCGGAAAAGTACGCAATGTGTCAGTGGTCAGTGGTCGGTGGTCAGTGGTCGGTGGTCGGTGGACAGAATCGGTCGCGTCTCGTCCTTTACCTTTCTACTTTTTACTTTTTACTTTCTCTGACCCCTGACCACTGACCACTGACCACCGACCACCGACCACCGACCCCTGACTAGTACCGAATCTTCGGATTCCTCGCGTGTATAGTCACGCATTCGCGCGTGAACTTGAATTCCTTCATCTGGATCGCGTGCGTCGGGCATCGCGAAGCGCACATCGCGCAACGGATGCACGTTTCCTCGTCCTTGAGCATGATCCCGCCGAGCTCTTCAAGCTCAGCGTTCGAATAATTGGCCAGATCCTCTTCGGTTATCCCGAGCGAATCCGACGCGATCTGCATCAATCCGCGGTCCGATCTGACCTGATGCAGTCCGACGAGCTTGATCAGATTCTCCGGACATACATCGACGCATCCGTTGCAGGCGATGCAGATCGACGTGTCGAACACCGTGTTGACGTTACAGCGCAAACAACGCGCCGCCTGCTTGCGGGCTTCGGCGTCGCTGTAATTGATCTCGACGATCTCGTTCGACGATGCGCGCTTTTCGGTCTCGAGCGCCGGCGGCAGTTCACGCCGCATCTGGTCCCAGCCGTCCACCATCGTGTAATTGGCCGGTGCCCATGCCTTTTTGACGACGACGTCCGTGCGGGTTCCGCGCAGGTAATCGTGCATCGACCGGGCGGCGATCTGTGCCGACGCGATCGCGTGGATGAAGAGCCGCGGACCGTGCGCGACGTCGCCGCACGCGAAAACGTCGGGCGCGGTCGTCTGGTATGTGTCGGGATCGACCTTGATCAGGCCGTGCTCGACATCGACGCCGTCGCCGTCCTTCAGGAACGAAAGATCGGACTGCTGGCCGATCGCGAACATGATCGTATCGGCATTGATGTCCTCGATGTAATCCTCGTCGTATTTCGGACTGAACTTGCCGTTCTCGTCGAAAACGGAAAGACACTTCACGGTGCGGAGCCCGGTGACGTAACCTTCTTCGTTCAGGATCAGCCGCGGACCGCGTTCCGCGTGCAGCCGGATCCCTTCCTCTTCGCCCTCGACGATCTCGATCTCGTCGGCGGGCATTTCGCTCCGCTTTTCAAGACAGACAATGTGGACTTCCTTGTCGCCGCTCAGGCGCAGCGCCGAACGCGCGACGTCGTAGGCGATACGCTCGGTGCGTTCCATGTCGGAAGCGGCGTCGGCCATCGGGACCTTTGCCGGACGGACCGCCGAACGCGCGACGTCGTATGCGACGTTGCCGCCGCCGATGACGACGATCTTGCGGCCGATCTCCATCGGTTTGCCTTCGTTGAACGCGCGCAGAAAGTCCAATCCGTCAAAAACCTGCGGCAGTTCGGCGCCCTCGATCGGGATCTTGCGGCCTTTCTGGAGACCGATCCCGAGGAAAATGGCCTTGAAGCCGTCTTTGCGCAGGCTTGCGATGGTGAAGTCTTGTCCGAGCCGCATGTTGCATTTCAATTCCACCCCCATAGAAAGAATTGCATCAATTTCGGCCCGGACAAGTTCGCGTGGCAGGCGATAGATCGGCACGCCCGCCGTCAGCATTCCGCCCGGTTCGTCGTAAGCTTCGAAAACAGTCACCTTGTAACCGAGCTGGATCAGATCGTGCGCGACCGTGAGTCCCGCGACGCCGGCGCCGACGACCGCGATGCGCTCGCCTTCGCCCTGTTCCGGCGGCAGCATCTTCGTGTTGCAGCCCTCGCGATACCAGGAAAAGTCGCCCGACTCCGGCCCGAACTGTTCGGTCACGAATCGCTTCAACGCACGGATCGTGATCGGTGTGTCGAGCGAGCCGCGGCGGCAGTTCGCCTCGCACGGCGCGCCGCAGACGCGTCCGCAGATCGAAGCGAACGGGTTCGTCGCGCGGGCGATCTTGTATGCGTCAAGATCGCGCCCTTCGGCGATCGCCGTTACATAGCCGCAGGCGTTGGTGTGCACCGGACATGCGTCCTGGCACTTGACCATCCGCATCCAGTAATCGGCGTCTTTTTGATCGGCGACTTCGAATTGTAGAGAATCGTTACTCATTTTCGATTTGCGATTTGCGACTTTCGATTTGCAATTTCGATTTGCTCCGTCTCAATTCAATTCGGGAACCTGATTCGTGGATTCCGTCGAAGAGCAATCGCAAATCGAAAATCGCAAATGGTCCTCAGTCTTTGAACTTCCTGAACACGAAGAGGATCAACAAGATGGCGTAAATGGCGATCAGCGTGACCACGAAATACATGAAACCGTTCGCCGTTCCGGTTGCCTTATTGAATGCTTCGACAAGCTTTCCGCGCTCCGAATGGAATGTCTCGCCGTTCATGTAGACGAGAAAATACGTGATCGCTCCCAACGGAATGATGACGAAGGCCGCCTTCAGGAAGGCCGGAACGTCGGTACCTTTGCGTTCGGTCATCCAACCGTCCGC
>JAKOSS010000026.1 GCA_029777145.1 Acidobacteriota bacterium
CCGGTCTCCGGATCCGCATGACCGTACATCACCGAACCGATCTCGCACGAACGGATCCCCGCTTCGCGATAGAGTTCGATCGCCAGAGCCTGCCCGGGATACTGCGAAACCGGGATATGCGGCAGCATCGCCGCCGCGTCGATATAGATCGCATGTCCGCCGGGCGGCTGGATTATCGGGACGCCGCGTTCGGCGATATGCCGTCCGAGATAGCCGATCGACGCCAGCCGATACTGCAGGTAATCCTCGTGCAGCACTTCCTGAAGCCCGACCGCGATGGCTTCGAGATCGCGTCCCGCGAGTCCGCCGTAAGTCGGGAATCCCTCGGTCAGGATCAAGAGATCCTTTTCCTGCTGCGCGATGAGATCGTCGTTCGTGCACAAGAATCCGCCGATGTTGACGAGGCCGTTCTTTTTCGCCGACATCGTGCAGCCGTCGGCGAACGAGAACATTTCGCGGGCGATCTCCTTGACCGATTTGTCGGCGTATCCTTCCTCGCGAAGCTTGATGAAATAGGCGTTCTCGGCAAACCGGCAGGCGTCCAAGTAGAGCGGAATTCCGTGGGCGAGGCAGATGTCCTTGACTTCGCGGATATTCGCCATCGAGACAGGTTGGCCGCCGCCCGAGTTGTTCGTGACGGTGAGCATCACGAGCGGGATCCGTTCGGCCCCGACCTTTTCGATCAGCGCCCGCAGCGCGTCGGTGTCCATATTTCCCTTGAAGGGATGCGCAACCGACGGATGATAAAACTCTGGGATCGGAAGATCGACGGCCTCGGCCTTGACGAATTCAATGTTCGCGCGCGTCGTGTCGAAGTGCGTGTTGTTAGGTACGACCGATCCTTCGCGGCAAAGGACCGAAAAAAGAATGCGTTCGGCGGCGCGTCCCTGATGGGTCGGAATGACGTGCCGGAAACCGAAAATGTCGCGGACGCTTTCTTCGAAGCGATAATAGCTTGGACTTCCGGCGTACGATTCGTCTCCCTGCATGATCGCCGACCACTGCCTGGAACTCATCGCGCCGGTGCCGCTGTCGGTCAGCAGATCGATCACGACGTCATCGGCATGAAGAAGGAAGAGATTATAGTTGGCTTGTCTTAAAAAAAGCTCGCGCTCGTCGCGGGTCGTCATCTTGATCTGTTCGACGACCTTGACGCGGAACGGTTCGATAATTGTTTTCATACTGGAATGTTCCCGTTTGGGGGGCTCTCAAAAGAGTTTCAGAATCGAGTCTCCGAAGGAGACATACAATATAGCGTAGGGTGAGCGAAGCGAAACCCTACGTAAATTCGCATTCCCGGGCCCGTCGCTGAAAGTGACCGATCTGTTTCCGACAGCTTAAGGCGTGTTTCAAAACCCAGAAATCGCGATTTCGGAGTGGTTGAATGTTCTCAGTTATCTTTTGAATTGCCTACTGCTTCAGCTGACGGATTCAAGTCACTCTCACCGCGTCTGGGCTTCAGCCCAACCTTCGGCTAAAGTCGTACTCAATAACGCAACTCGATCCGTTCGTTAAAACGAACGGCAATTCATGAAAGTCCGTTTGGGCGTGACTTCTGACACAGCCTCTAGCAGCAAACGGCAATTCGAAAGAAGCCGAGGGTCATGCGGCAAAAACCGAATATCAAACAGCCTTTCAAACTCAATTCTTTCTCATTCAACGCGGCTTAGCAAGTCCGGTCGGAATGGGTTGAACCGCTGCATTTGGCACGAAATGCACGAATGCTATACTCAGACGTCAAACCGACCGATCCGATACCGAAAGGGAACACGAAACAATCTATGGCGAATCTCCGAACCGAAGCAATTGCGGGAGTTACGACGTTTCTCACGATGGCGTACATCGTCGTCGTCAATCCCGCGATACTCTCAACCGAAGGCACCGGGATCACCTTTTCCGGAGCGTTGACGGCGACCGTGCTCGTCTGCGTCACGATGACGCTGATGATGGGTCTTTACGCGAAACTGCCGTACGCCGTCGCGCCGGGAATGGGGATCAACGCGTTTTTCACGTACACGATCATTCTCGGTCAGGGCGTGCCGTGGCAGACAGCGCTCGGGATCGTGTTCTGGGCCGGCGCGCTCTTCCTGTTGGTTTCGGTGACGCCCGTGCGAACCGCGATCGCCAAAGCGATCCCGAAGAACCTGCGGATCGGCGCGGCCGCCGGCATCGGCGTCTTTCTGACCTTTATCGGGCTCAAGAATTCGGGTTTCATCGTCGCCGACAAGGCGACGCTCGTTAAGTTCGGCGAGTTCGGCTGGCAATCGGTCACGACGCTCGCGGGGATCGTACTCACCGTATTTCTGCTAAAAAGAAAAAGCTCGCTCGCGTTTCTCGCCGGGATCGCTTTCGTGACGATCATCGCGCTCGTCGCCGGTTGGACGAAAATGCCGGAACGGATCGTCGCCGCGCCCGATTTCACGTCGGTTCTATTCAAGCTTGACGTCATGGGCGCGCTCAAAC
>JAKOSS010000308.1 GCA_029777145.1 Acidobacteriota bacterium
CGCATCGGCGGAAGAACCGAAACCATCGAATGCGACATGCTCGGAGTCGGATTTCACCTCGTCCCGAACACGGAACTCGCGGAATTGATCGGGTGCGAGATCAGAAACGGCGCGGTTGTTGTCGACGAACTCCAGCGCACGACCGTCGAGAATGTCTGGTGCGCCGGCGAACCGACCGGGATCGGTGGATATGAAGGCGCAACAGTTGAAGGCAACATTGCGGGTGCCTCGATCGCGGGCGCTTCCGATTTACCTCCTTTCTTTAAGTGGAACCGCCATCAGCGCCGCTTCGCGGACAAAATGAACCGGTGTTACGAACTGCGCGACGAACTCCGCCACCTCGCGGACGATGAAACGGTCGTCTGCCGGTGCGAGGACGCGACGTTCGGCGAGATGTCAAAGCACGATAGTTTTCGATCCGCAAAACTCCAAACGCGTTGCGGAATGGGCGCTTGCCGCGGCCGGATATGCGGCTCCGCTTCGCGATTCCTCTTTGGCTGGGAGCGCGACTCGGCGCGTCCGCCGATCTTCCCTGTACGAGTCTCGAGTCTTGCCGGCGAGGAACTGCAAGACGACGGGAACTGTGAAATAATCTAACGAAATGAACGGAAAGATGAACTGGTCCGGCGTGATGCCGGCGATCACAACTTGTTTTGACGAAGAACTGGACATTGATGTTGAATTCACTGCGAAGCACGTGACGTGGCTCGTCGATAACGGCTGCAGCGGGATCGTCTGCAACGGCAGTCTCGGCGAGGGCGCGGCGCTATCTTTGGACGAGAAGATCGAGCTTTGGGAAACGTGCGTGAACGCCGTCGGAGAACGCGTTCCGATCGTCGCGGCGATCGCAGCATATTCGACCGCAGATGCAGTTGATCAGGCTTGTGCGGCTCACGAATACGGCTGTTCGGGACTGATGGTCCTTCCGCCGTACGTCTATCGCGGAGACTGGCGCGAGATGAAATTCCACATCGGCGAAGTCTTCAAGGCGACGCCGCTTTCGTGCATGCTTTACAACAATCCGATCGCGTACGGCACGGATTTTCTTCCGGAACAGATCGCCGAACTCGCGGCTGAATTTGGAAATTTCGAAGCCGTGAAGGAATCGAGCGCAGACGTTCGGCGCGTGACCGCGATCCGCGCAGTCTCCGGTGACCGTCTGAAGATCTTCGTCGGCGTCGATGACGCGATCGTCGAGGGAATCGACGCCGGCGCGACCGGCTGGATCGCGGGTCTTGTCAGCGCGTTCCCGAAGGAATCCGTCGATCTGTTCAACCTGGCGCTGAGCGGCGAGAAGGAAAAGGCGTTCGAGATCTATCGGTGGTTTCTGCCGCTACTTCGGCTCGACACCGTCCCGAAATTCGTGCAGCTGATCAAACTGGTTCAGGAAAAGGTCGGAATGGGAAGTGCCAGGGTTCGTCCGCCGCGTCTCGAGTTGACCGGCAATGAACTTGCGGAGACGCTTGCGGTGATCGACGATGCGCTTCAGAAGAGGCCGGTTTAGGTCGGTGGTCGGTGGTCGGTGGTCAGGAATTGGATCACCACATAGACATGGAGATCACAAAGATCCGCTCATGTGACCTATTGTGACTATGTGGTGGAGCTCGGTGTATTGCATCACCACATAGACACGGAGAGATCACATAGATCCGCTCATGTGACCTATTGTGACTATGTGGTTGGAGCTCGGTGTATTGCATCACCACATTGACATGGAGATCACATAGATCCGCTCATGTGACCTATTGTGACTATGTGGTCAGCTGTCCCCGACTCTCGATCATAAGAGGAAAACAATGACACTCCTTGGAACTTCTATCATCGGCTACGGCCGCGGTGACGTCGGCGGCGCGACGTTCACGGCATTCGACCCTTCGACCGGCGAAGCGGTCGGCCCGGAATTCCACTCCGCGAGTCACGCTGAACTCGAACACGCCGCG
>JAKOSS010000309.1 GCA_029777145.1 Acidobacteriota bacterium
CACCGGCGAACGTCTTCCCGTGAAGAAATATACGATCGCTGACGGACTCCTCCGCGATCTGGTGACACGGATCCGGCAGGACTCACGCGGGTTTATCTGGTTTTGTACGGCCGAAGGTCTGTCGCGTTTCGACGGCACGGGAATCACCAACTTTACGGCCGCCGACGGCCTGCCCGACAGAAAAGTCAACGATTTTCTTGAATCGAGCGATGGCACGATCTACGTTGCGACGGACGACGGCGTCGCGCGACTGAACAGGCGCGGGCAGCGCGGCGTGTCCGGCGAACCGCTTTTCAGTCCAATGAAGACCGAGAAACCGGGATCCGAGAAAATTCAGGTTCTCTTCGAGGACCGCAACAAGAGGATCTGGGCCGGAACCTCAAACGGACTATTCGAGATCGTCGGCGACGGCGAATCCGCGTCACTCAAACCCGTTGATCTCGGCCGGCCATTGCCGGGGTTCGGGGGCGCGCTCTTCGAACCGAGTCCCGACACGATCTTCGTCGACGCGATCGTCGAGGACCGGCACGGCTCGCTCTGGATCGCGACATTCGGCAGCGGATTGTTCCGTATCGCGTCAAATGGTTCCGTCCGTCAGTTTCAGGCCGCAAAAAACGGCTTCGGCGACGACAAGATCACGGCCTTGACCGTGGATCGTGACAGTCGAATTTGGATCGGCATGCGGAGCGACGAAAGCGGCGGGGTCTGCCTGCTCAACCCTGATGACGAGGAACATCTCGTCGGCCGGTGCTATTCGAAGAAGAACGGCCTCACTTCAAATCGGATCCGCGACATCCGGCAGACAGGCGATTCGACGATCTGGATCGCCACGGGCTCCGGTCTTTGCCGCTGGCAGGGCGATGACGCGCCTGCGGTCTGCAAGACGTATTCCGGGCCGAACGGCCTGTGCGACGAAATTCTCACGCTCGCTGAAGATCACGACGGAGGTCTTTGGACTGGTTCGCCGTGCGGCGCGCAAAAGATCGCACGCTACGGTTTTACCACTTACTTCGAGTCCGACGGTCTCGGACCAACGCCCGTGAACGCGATGTTCGAGAACCACGAAGGAGAGTTGTTCGCGACCGGCTTCCCGGCAAACGGACGGTATGTCAGCCGTTTCGTCAACCAGAAATTCGTTACGCGAAAACTGTCTTTTCCCGGTTACGTCACTTACCACGGGTGGGGATGGAGACAGACCGTCCTGAACGACTCGCACGGGGCGTGGTGGATCCCGACCGGCTCAGGAATTTTCCGGTCGCCGGACAAAACCGGATTCGAACGACTCGCCGATGCGCGGCTCGCGCGCGAGGAATTCGGCGCAAACAGCAACGAACCCTTCCGGCTTTTCGAAGACTCGCGCGGTGATGTCTGGGTGGCGACGACGGGCGTCGGGAACGAGCTTTTCCGGTGGGACCGCGCGCAAAATTCTTGGCACGATCACACCTTGGACGCCGGTCTATCGGTGTCGAGGATCGTGACGGCCTTCGCCGAAGACAAGTTCGGAAACGTTTGGATCGGAGCGAGCAGCGATCATGATGCCGGTGCGTTGATTCGCTACCGGTCCGGTGAATTCCGGATCTTTGGGGCGGAAGAGGGTGCATCGGTCGGTTGGAATTCCGACCTGCTCATCGACCGGCTCGGTCGGCTGTGGATCGCAACGTCGCGCGATGGCTTGATGCGGATTGACGACCCGAACGCCGAGACACTGAAGTTTATGCGGTACCTGCCCGATCAGGGTCTGGCCTCGGTCGAGGTCAATTGCGTCTCCGAGGACGATCATGGACGGATCTACGCCGGAACGTGGCGCGGCGTCGACCGAATTACACCCGAAACCGGTCAGATCGAGAACCTCTCGATCGCCGACGGACTGTCGAGCGGCTACGTCGAATCCGCATTTCACGACCGCGAGGGCAATCTATGGTTCATGACCGGAAACGGGCTCGCCCGCTTTCG
>JAKOSS010000310.1 GCA_029777145.1 Acidobacteriota bacterium
AGGCGCTCGATCTCAGCGAGTTTCGAGGTGTCGACGACGTGCGTCGATACCGGCGCTCCGCCTTTCGCCAATTCGGCGGTTTCGGCCAATCCGATCTCATTGACGTCGCAGATCGCGACTCGGGCGATGTGTTCCCGGGCAAAACGCAAGGCCAGCGCCCGGCCAATGCCGGACGCGGCTCCGGTGATCACGACAACACTTTCTTTGTTTAGAGACATCTTCTTAAGTGGCAAGTGGTCAGCGGCAGGCTCACCGCTTTCAGCAATCATCTAGCAGGTGCTTCGAGAATCGAATCATGGGCCGCCCCGATCTTGGGTTCATGGGCAGCGATGCGATGCGGTTTGATACCCAAACTTTTCGGAATAGGTGATAGTTGATAGCGGAAAGCTGAAAGCCAACGATCTTCCCGACTCCCGACTCCCGACTCCCGACTCCCGACTCCCGACTCCCGACCACTGCTCACTGCTCACTGTTCACTGCTCACCGCTCACTGCTTACTGACCAGTACTCGCGCCGTTCCCGCGTTTCCGTTGGCGTCAAAAACGCGCAGCGTGATCGTGTTGGCGTCCGACTGGAGCCCGACCTCGAAAGTATAACGCTCGTTCGGGCCGTCGGAAATGCCGTCGTCGGCGAACACTTCGTGCCAGTCGCCGCCGTTCACGCTGTATTCGGCACGCGCGATGTAGCTTGTCGAATCGCTTGCGTCAAAGACAACTTTCGCGCGGCCACCGCTGAGAGCGGGCGCACCGACCGCCGTCACGGTCGGGACCGTGTTGTCGACGTCGAACGGTTCGCTCACGCGCTCGCCGCTGAGACTCTGCCCGGCCGGGTTGGACGGCGAGTCCTTGGCGACGATCTTGAATACATACTGGCCGTCCGCGAGCGATTGCCCGTCGAGCGTGAAAAACATCTCCGAAAGGTCCTGCTTCAACAGTCGGAAGGACGATTCGCCGACCGATCGGTAGAAAATGTCGTATGTGAGTTTATCGCCGTTTCGGTCTTCGGCCGTCCATTGGACCGCCCGCGCGCCTCGTTGAAATACGCGCCGCGGGGCCACGGCTGCGACCTGGACACCGAAAAGTGCCGGATCCATACCCGACGATTCGATGCTTGGATCGAGCGCGACCGCCGGATTCGGTGCCAGTCCGATGTTCGCTGCGAGAACCTGAACGGAGGTCACCTCGGGAGCGATGTTCCTCGCGAGAAACGAGACGTTTACCTCGCTCAGCGTGCCCTCGCCGCGGAATGTCGCGCGCCATTGGATATACCGGGCTTTCGGGCTCGCGATCTGCGCGCCTTTCGGATCCGCCGGAACGGCGGTCCAGGCGCTCCACGTCTCGTCAGGTTTTTCAGTGTTGCCGCTGCGTGTCTGGATCGAAACGCCGCCGCTCGATCGCCACCAGACGCGGCCCCAGCTTGAGACGGCTTTGGCGTCAAGAACGGCCGATTCGTACGTTCCTTCGGAATTGAGTTCCGGTCCGAACTGATAGAGCTTGCCCTGATTGCTCGACGTCGCGAACAACCGCTTGCCGTTCGTGAAGATCGTCGAAACCTGGCCCTCATCCGACTGCAACACGAGCCGCTCGGTTAAATCGTTGGAAACATTGTAGATGCGCCCCTTGTCGGCAGTCCCGATAAGGACTCCGCTATTGTTCTGATGCGCGTAAACCGAAAATGCGACAACGGTCGGGGAACTCCAGACCAGGTCCGTGCCGCCGTCGGGAAGGCTTCTGTAGACCGCGGATTTCGCTGCCGAAAGATCGTAGCGGCTCTTCGGCGTCTCGGCCGGAGCGATCGTCGGACGCTCGACGGTGACCGTATTTGATTCGGTCTTCGTCGTTGTCGTCGTCTCAGTTTTTGCATTCACCGAATCGCTCAGTGCCAGCGCATAAACCGAACCGTCCGGCGCGACGGCAAGTTGGTGGATCTCGCGCAGCGGCGCGTCGAGCAGCGCGAACGCTTTCCCGTCGGCGCCGATCTTGAGAACGAGACCGTTTGAATCGGTTCCGGCATACACATTCCCGCTTTGGTCCGCCGCAAGTGAAATGACGTGCGTCTCTCCGGTGTCGAGTATAAGCGACGAGTCCGGCGACGCCCCGGCTGATCTCACTTTGAAGACCTTTCCGTTGTCGCCCGTCGCGACCACAAGCGAACCGTCGGAGGTTGCGGCCAGAGCCCAGACGTATTTTTCGTTCGGGTTGAAATAAACCGTCGGTTTGCCGGACGCGTCGAGGCGATAAACCTTGCCGTCGGGGGACGTCGCCGCGAAGATCTCGCCGCCCTTGCCGATCGCGAGCGCCGAAACATTCAACTCCTCGAGATCTGCAAAGAGCGATCCCTTGCCGTTCGCATCGACCTTGAAGACCTTGCCGTCGGCGCCCGTGCCGAGATAAATGTTGCCGGCAGCGTCGATCGCGCTCGACCAGATGTACGGTTGGTCGGTCTTGAACACCTCGGTCATTCGTGGCGCGAGCGAGATCGTGCCGTTCGCGTCGATCGAGACGCCGCGGGCCTCGCCGCGAATGACGTCGGCACGCGTGTTTACCGTCCAAACCTGCGGGTCGGCGGCAATTGCAAAACTGATTGAAACGAGAACGAAAAGCGCGGAAAGCAAAAGATTCTTCATGAGTTACGGCGAAAAAACGATTTTGATAAGTATTACCAGAAATCTGAAGGAAACGCACGAGGGCGACCCGGGATCGCAAGCGCAAAAAGAAGCGGCGCCGCAGACAAGCCGGCACCGCCACTCGATCGATCGCCGAACCATGTCAGGTTTGCGGTTCGGCCGCGGCCGGGTTGTTCCGAAGGAATGTGTTCAGCTCGCGAAGCGCGTTGAAACCCTGGAACAGAAAGAAGATCGCCAGCGCATGGATCGCGATGCCGATCACGTCGAACACCATCAGGTAGATCAATGTATCGAGTCCGAACAGGACCATTCCGACGACAAAGGCCCAAAGATGTCGCCCGCGGCCCAGAAGGCCGAATCCGACGAAGATCGCGATGACGACGATATCGAGCGCAAAGGCGACGATCTTGAGCCCCGATCCGTCGCCGTCTCCGGTGGCGGCGTGCGCCACGCCGTCAAAGATCTGGGTGATCCCGAGCCCGATCGCAAAACTGCGATCGCTGCCTGTAAACATCAGTACTGAGTTGACGAGCGTCAGGCCGGCGATCCAAAAGAACCAATTGGCGCCCCGGTTAACAATGGCCTGCAGTTCGTCCGTGTCGACGCCCGCCGGCGTCGGCTGAACTTCTTCGAACATGAGATTTCCTCCGGTTTGAGATTTTGAAAGTCAGCTCATTGTACAGGCGTACGGTTCTTTTTTGCATCAACTTTTTTGCCGATCACGGCGGTTGCGATGCCGAGTTCTTCCGCGTCGCCGGTGATCAGCCGCGCGTTGCGTTCGCGCGTGAGGTAGGCCCAGAACCAGCTCCACAATACGAACAGCCGGTTGCGGAACCCGATCAGCGAGATCAGGTGGACGAAAAGCCACGCCATCCAAGCGGGAAATCCCGAGAGCTTGAAGCGCCCGAAATCAGCGATCGCGCGGCTTTTTCCGATGGTCGCCATCGAGCCGAGGTCCTTGTATTCGAACTCCGACCGCGATTTGCCTTCCAGATCGGCGAGAATGTTCGCGGCCGCCGTTTCGGCCATCTGCATCGCTCCCTGCGCTACGCCCGGAACGAGTGATCCGTCCTTCTGGACGAAATTCGCCATGTCGCCGATGACGAAAATATTCTCGCGGCCGGGGACCGAAAGGTCCGGATTAACCTTCACCCGACCCGCACGATCGGTCTCGCCGCCGAGTTTTGATCCAAGCGGCGAAGCGGCGACGCCGGTCGCCCAGACGATGACGTCGGCGCTGTGCCATTTGCCGTTGACGTTGATCCGGTCTTTCTCGACTTCGGTGACCATGCTGTTCAGGTAAACCTCGACTCCGAGGTCTTCGAGCTGCTTCTTTGCTTTTTCCGACAAGTCTGGCGGAAAGGCGCTGAGGACGCGGTCCGAGCCTTCATAGAGCATGACCAGCGCCCGGCGCGTGTCGATCAGGTTGAAGTCGTTCGCCAGCGCCCGCCGCGCGATGTCGGCGATCGCGCCCGCGACCTCGACGCCCGTTGCGCCGCCGCCGATAACGGCGAAACTCAGGTGGCGTTTGACGCCTGTCAGGAATGCGTCGCGCTCCGCAAGCTCGAACGCGAGCAGCACGCGGCGCCTGATCTCGAGCGCGTCTTCGAGAGTCTTCAGACCCGGTGCAAACTGCTCCCAATGGTCGTTGCCGAAATACGAATGACGCGCGCCCGCCGCGACGATCACGTAGTCGAATTCGATCTCGGAGCCGTCCTGCAGTTTTACCTTGCGGTTTTCGAGGTCGAAATCCTCCGCCTCGCCGAGGATCACTTCGATGTTTTTCCCGCGGTGGAGAATTCTGCGGATCGGCGACGCGATCTCGCCGGGCGAAAGCACGGCGGTCGCAACCTGATACAGCAACGGCTGGAACGTGTGGTGATTTTTGCGGTCGATGAGCGCCACATCGACCGATTTTCCGGCAAGCGCCTTCGCTGCCCACAATCCGCCGAACCCGCCGCCGATGATCACGACCTTCTTCCTTCGATTCGTTTCGTCCATTTCGCAACTCCCCTAGATAACAACGCGCAATTCCGACCCAATTCGTGTCATTTCTGCAGACGATCGTCGGATCTTTCAATTCTAACCGATTCGGAAATCGTCCGGAAAACGGGCAATATCCCGGCAATGAGGGCGATTTTCCCCGCGGTCCTGCCGCTTCGGCGCCCGCAAGCCCCTGATTCAACATTGCAGTCAATTGGCACGCCAGTTGCGCCTTGAGTAGGTTGGGCGGCCGGTTGGTAAAGACGGAATCGCGCGTCCGAGGAGGACAGAATCATGAAGACACGAAGGGCCGAGGTCGAGCAAAGAAGCCTCAATTACACAAAACGCGTCGATCACGATGCCGGACATCTGCCGAAGGAACGAATCAGCGAACCGGCGTCGTGCACCGAGTGCGGCGCCGTTTATCTCAACGGACGCTGGAATTTCGAGGAAGATCTGACGACGGCGCAACGGACGTCGTTGGCGAAACCGAGCTCCGTAATTTGCCCGGCATGCCAGCAGATAAGCGACGAACTTCCGACCGGATTCCTTTATGCGAAGGGTGATTACCTGTCGGAGCACGCCGACGAGATCGAGAATCTGCTGCGCAACGAGTCGGAGCGGATGTCTCACGAGAACCCGCTGTGGCGGGTCATGGACTGGAGGCTTCGTGATTCGAAACTGACGATCACGACGACCGCGCCGCACCTCGCACAGCATCTCGGCCGCGCGCTCCACGGAGCGCACGCCGGCGACGTCCGTTACCGTTTCTCGGCTGACGACGTAACGCGGGTTTATTGGGAACGCAATTAGATCAAAGCGAATGGAGGGGAAGAAAATGCATACGACACATTCCGAGCGCGACGCCGATCATTTTGAAGAACCGATCCGCGTCAGCCGCCTGACCACGGATGACAATCGATTTGAGATCAACTGTTCGATCTGCAACCAGGTTTATTACACGGATGTCGAGAGTATTGCGCAGATGAACCGGACCGTCGAACTCGGACTCGACAACCCGTTCGTCTGCGAAGAATGCGCCGAGAATTACGAAGTGATGTCACATCAGCGTTGAATTTCAGGCGCGAAAAAGGGGGAGAATTATGAAAGTTACAAGATTTACGAAGTTTTTGGCGGTCGTTCTGCCGCTGTTGTTTCTGACCGCGGTCACCGGATTCGGGCAGAAGATCACGCGTTCGGATTCGGACGTGACGATCCTCGTCACGGCAATGCCGCATGACGACGAGAGCCGCGATATCGCGGGCCGGCTCCAGCCGAGCGATTTCGCCGTTTACGAGAACAAGCAAAGGCAGAAGATCGTCTCGGTCAAAAAAGCAAACGACGCACCGGTCGTGTTCGCCGTCCTGATCCAGGACAACCTGATCGGCGGGGTGAACAACCAACTGCCCGAGATCCGCGATTTTATCCGCGAACTTCCGGAAGGATCAAAGGTGATGGTCGGATACGTCGGAACCGGAAGCCTGCAGGTCCGTCAGAGTTTTACGACCGACCTCAACAAGGCGGCCGATTCGCTGCGGATCGTCACCGGCAGTCCGTTCTCAGAGCCGTACAGCCCGTATCTGCACGTTGTCGACGCGCTGAAGCTTTTCAAGGATCAGCCGTCCGACGAACGCCGGATGATGCTGCTCGTCTCGGACGGATTGGACGATACGTTCGGATTCAGGCTCTCGAGCCCGATCTATTCGGTTTATCTGGACAATGCGATCCGCGCGGCCCAGCGCAACCGAGTCTCGGTGTTCACGATCTACGCGTCTTCGACGACTACCCGACGCCGCAGCCGAATGGCCTACAACTACGGTCAGGGATCGCTGCTTCGGCTTTCGGACGAAACCGGCGGCGAGGCGCTGTTTTCCGGAATTGATTTCGTGTCGTTTGATCCGTACCTTAAGGAATACCGGAACGCTCTCAAGGATCAGTGGTTGATCACGTATGAGAGCGCGACGACCGGGAAAGGATTCAGACGGATCGACGTCCAAACGGACTTTGATATCGATCTGCAGTTCCCGGACGGATATTATCCGGATTAGAGTGAGCATATGAAAGCCGAAAAAAAGCACCGTTACGGATATCGAAGGGAAGTGGCGATCGATTTTGAAAAGGCGGTCGCCCGGGTTTACGAGACGCTCAAAGCGGAAGGTTTCGGCGTCCTTGCCGAGATCGACATGCAGGAGAAGTTCAAGGAGAAACTCGGCGTCGATTTCAGGCGTTACGTGATTCTCGGAGCGTGCAATCCGCCGCTCGCCCATGAAGCGGTCGGATCCGATCTCGAAGTCGGTCTGCTGCTTCCGTGTAACGTGATCGTTTACGAAAACGACGGCGGTGCGGTCGTTTCGGCGATCGATGCCGAGCGGCTGCTGTCAGTCACGGGGAATGAAGAAATGGCGCCGATGGCCGCGCTGGTCAATGAGAAATTGCGACGCGCGGTCGACGCCGTCTGAACTTCACGAGCCGATGAACCGGGAATAGATGGCCCGCGCGACGCTCGGGTCGTCCGTTCCCTTGATTATTGCCCGCGCATCGGCGAAGACCGTGATCTCGTGATCGTCCGCGACGAAGCGGACAAGATACTCGTTTACTTTCACTTCGCCTAAAGGTCTCAGCTTTTCGGCCAGGCCGGCGAGGTTGATCGAAGTCGCGTTCGGCGGCCTGATCTGTACGGCGTCGCGCCCGCACAGGGACGTGAAGATCTCGCTTTCCTTTGCATCGAGAAACTCGAAGTTCCGTTTAACGCAGCACTCGCAATCCCCGTTCGGCCCGGCAAGCCGGATCTTCCGCCAGTCATTCCGCCAAACATCGATCTGCATCAGCGATCCGTGCAAAGCGTCGCGTTTTCCGATCATCAACTTGATCGCTTCCGTCGTTTGAACCGACGACACGCTCGAAATGATCGCCTGTATAACGCCGGCCGTATCGCAGGTCGGAGCGCTTCCCGCCGCCGGGATCTCCTCGAAAATGCATCGCAGACACGGCGTTTCGGTCGGGATGATCGTCATCGTCGTGCCGTACGACGAAACGGCCGCACCGTATATCCAAGGCTTGCCGAGTTTGACCGCCGCGTCGTTCAAAAGATAACGGATCTGGAAATTGTCGGTGCCGTCGACGGCGAGATCGACGTCCGCGAGCAGTGATTCGATATTCGTGTGATTGATATCGGCGACGACCGCGTCGATCGTGATCTCCGAATTGATCGCTTCGAGCCGGTTCTTCGCCGCGATCGCCTTCGGAAGCCGGTCGCGCGCGTCGGATTCGGAATAAAGCGACTGCCTCTGAAGGTTTGAGAATTCGACGAAATCGCGGTCGACGACACGGACGAACCCGACGCCGGCGCGTGTCAGCGTCTCGGCGTGCGCCGCTCCGAGCGCCCCGGCTCCGACGACGAGAACGCGCGATTCGCCGAGCCGCCGCTGGCCATCGGCGCCGATCTCACGAAAGAGTATTTGCCGGCTGTATCGCCCGTTCATCATTTCAATCGAAAATGAGTTTCAGAAATTCGCGGACCGAGGTGCTCGGCAGCGAACGTGCCATTCCGCCCTGCTCGCGCATCGCCGACCGCCGCGCCTCGCGCTGTTCGAGATCGATGATCTCGCGCCGCCGCTCGTCGAGCTGGATCTTCTCTTTGTCTCGCTGGCGATCGATTCCGCCGGCGCGGATGAATTCGATGATCTTCGGAAGTTCGTCCGCGTCGCACCAGATGCCGTGCTGTTTGCAGGTGTCGATGATGACGCCGCTCGAGCGGGCGAAATTGCTGCGGTTCATGAGGTTCGTGCAGTCCGGGCACGGCACGTATTGGATCTTCGCCGGCGCGACCGACGGCGCGGCGGAAACGGTTCTGAGCACCGCCGCTTGTTTTTCCTGATCGGCGCAGACCCGTTCGAACGTCGGGACGTCGATCCAAAGTCCGTCGCACCTGACGCACTGGCCGAGGATCATTTCGTCGACGGCGAGCGGTTCGAGCCCGACGGCGCAGCGCGGACATTTGCCGAGTTTCCTGTCAGGTGTCGCGACCGCGACGACGGGTTCGCCGCAATGCGTGCAGTGTTTTGCGCCGACGAACATCAGCCCGAGGCATTTCGCGCACGCCGCCGTTTTGAGCCGCGATCCGCAAAAGCGGCAGAAACTGCTGTCTGAAGCGACGCTTGCGCCGCAGTTCGGACAATTCAATGCTTCGATTTTGGACATTTTACTTGGTTTATCTTCTCAGCCGCGCGAGCGCCGCCGCCCGCATCGTTTCGACGTCCGGCGTGACGCCGGTCCAGATCTCCTGCTGTCGCACGGCCTGGGCGACCAGCATTTCGAATCCGCCAAGCGTCGCCAAACCGTATTTTTGCGCATCCTTAAGAAAACGCGTCTCAAACGGATTATAGACGAGATCATAAGCGAGTCGCGCCGATCGCAGAACGTCGTCGGGAACTGACGATTCGTTCTCGTGCGGACCGGTCGTCCCAAGCGGCGTCGCGTTGACGACGATCTCGAAAATCTTGCCCTCGACGCCGACCGCCGAGCGGCAGCCGAAGTCTCGCGCCAAAGCGGCCGCCTTTTCCGCGTTTCTCGCGACGATCGTCAGATCAGCGCCGGCAGCTACGAGCGCATACGCACAGGCGCGCGCCGCGCCGCCGGCACCGAAGATCGCGGCCGTGACGCCGTTGAGGTCGGAAAAACGTTCGCCGAGCGGCTTGATGAAACCGTCGGCGTCGGTGTTGAATCCGGTCAGCCGGCCGGCGTCGATGCGGATCGTGTTCACCGCTCCGATCCTGCGTGCCGATTCATCAAGTTCGTCGAGGTAATCGATGACCGCGACCTTGTGCGGGATCGTGACCGAAAATCCGCCGAGATCGACGCCCGTCCCGGCACGCACGAAATCCGTTATGAATCCGTCAAGATCAGCAACCTGAAACGGCACGAACATCGCGTCGAAACCGCCATTGGTGAAGGCGGCGTTGTGGATATACGGCGACATCGAGTAGCTCGTGTTGCTGCCGATGATGCCGTAGATCTTGGTTTCGCGGGTCCTTTCGTCGGCGCGGAATACGCCTGCGAGATCGTCCGCGGTGATCTGCCCGGGTGCGGTTGCCAGATCAGACGCCGGCGCCGCGTAAGTGAGCAGCGATCCGTGCGCCGGTCCGGCGATCCGCGTCCATTTTCCCGGCTCGCCCATGGCGATCGCGATGATCTCCTTGCCTGCCGCCGGTCTTGACAGCAGTTTCCAGACCGGTAGCGAGTCGGCGAAATCGTCTGCATGTGCCGCGATCTTGATCGCGTCGCAATCGAGGGCGGCGAGTTTGTCGAAGACGGCGTTGAGATCGTCGGCCGACGGCGCACGATCAAAAAAATGGTGCGAGCGGATGACTTTCGCGAATCCTTCAGGTTTGCATTCGAGATCCGCTTCAAGATCGCACCAGTCGGCAAGACGGGCTGCGCGGTTCCAAAATTCGCGCCTTTCTTCCGTCGAGAGTTCGCGGAAGCCGCCCTGACCACCGTTTTCAGGGCGGAACGTCGCGAGGATCCTGCCTTTGAAATCACTGCGGAACCTGTCGAACGCCGGAACGAGGACCTCGAAATCGACTCGATCGAGAGAATCAAAACGGACCTCGATCACGTCCGCGCGCGGCTTCGCGTCCGTCATCCGTTTCATCAGTTCATCGACCGTCGCGGCGGCCACCGAAATGCAGATCATCCTTTTGAAATTCAAAATTCAAAATTCAAGATTCAAAATGCAAGGTTCAAGATGTTTCGCGATTTTTTGAATCTTGAATTTTGAATTGGCAGGTCAAAAATCAGGTTCTTGGACTCGAATTCTTGTCCATTACAAAACTCACGGTCGCGATCAGACACGCAATCACGCCGACGGCGCACGCCGCCACGATCAGCGTCGCGCCGCTTTGTTTGACGGCGATCGCCGTCAGCGCCCACGCGATCGCCAGCGGATAAAGATGATTCGCGAAAATGATCCGGATGAAGATCCCGGCCGCCGCGGCGATGAAAATGAAGACCGCCGCGACCGCCGGCATCTTCGCGAGTCCCGATCCCTGCGACGCGAGCACGATCATCAGGTTGACGAGCGTCGCCGCCGTTACCCAGCCCGCGTAAATGCCGAACGGCGCCTTGACGAACCAGTATTCGCCGGCGCCCTCGGTCGATCTCAATCTTGAGTTGATGGCCAGCAAAACGATCAGCAGCAACGCGATGACAACGAGGCACATCACGAGCGATTCCATCGCCCAAAGATAGAGCCAGGCGCAATTGAGGACGCAGCTGAGAAGATACAGCGTGCGGACCGCACCGTATTTTCCGGCGTTTCCGGGCAGCGCCTGATAAATGCTGAACGCGATCAGCCCGACGTAGATCAGGCTCCAGATCGCAAACGCGTATCCCGCGGGTGTGATCATCGTCGGATTCTTGTCCGAGATAACCTTTGTTACGACGCCGCCGAGAATTCCCGTCGCGGCCATCCAATTGAAAACGATCGTCCCGACCGTCGCCAAAGGTATGAGAAGTTGTCTGATCCTTGAGTCCATATGAATTTTGAAACCGGGGATTTTCTAATATACTGGCACAAAATTCGGCTCCAAAGCGAGACGATCCCGGGATTCAGAGTTCAAGATTCAAGATTCAAGAAGTTCGCGATTCGTGAGTATTGGTTGTTGAACCTTGGAGGATGTCGGAATAATCGCGCTGCCCGAGCATTCAAGTCATTCACCTCGGAGAAGTTGCCTTTCGCGGTTTTTAGCGTGAATTTGCGGTCCAAAAAAAAGTTCCGACCGCAAAGGAACGCGAATCGTCGCGAAAAGCGACGGCGGCGAGTGATTCGCATACTCGAGAGCCGTTCGGATTAGAGTTCGGTGAATTCTCCGACAGGATGATTGAATCTTGAAATCTGGAATTTTGGAAGCCTGTTTCCCGGATTCCGTTCACGATTTCGTATGAAAATTACGGAAAACGTAAACGAAACGAGCAGAATCCAAAGCCCGACGTCGGATTTTTCGACTGTTTACAAGGTTTTTGAGTCTAACGCTTGTGTGGCATCGCGATTGCAACTGATAATCGCGGCATCTTTCCCCGATATGCCCCCGAGAAAGGAAAGAGGTGAAATGATGAAGGCAGTAAAAAGATTCGTTCTGATGGCGGCGCTGATGATCGTGGGTACTTTTGCGGTCAGCGCTCAGCGTCAGGACAACGACAACAAGCAGCGTCCGCCGAAACCGGATGTGAAGATCCAGCCGCAGGACAAGAACAAGCCGCGCGACAACGATCGTCCGAAGGACAACAATAACAACAACAATTCCAAGAAACCGCAATATGCGTTGCTCGTTTCGATCAGGAATGACGATTCGGCGTAGGTTTTGGTCAAGGTACATTCATGGAAAGCAGGCTCCGGCCTGCTTTTTTCGTTTTTGGGATCCGTATCGGGCGATGGCATTTGGTGGCCGGATTTCAGATATGGAAGAGTCCCGAAGGGACGTCGGACCCTGCGCCAAAGGTTACATATCCGGTGCCCCTTCGGGCTGTATCGTAGCATTGTGAACACAGCGACTCGGCGGTTCGAAAAAGATCAGTCGGTTGTCCTTCGCGTTAATTGCCTTGAATCCATCTTTGTCAGATCGAGCGTTTCCGAATTAAACTTGAAACACCGTTCGCAGTTTTGGTTAACCGCTTTTCTGCGGAGCGTGTCAAGCAATGAAATATCTTGGGATCGATATCGGAACCGGCGGCTCGCGGGCCGTCGTGATCGATGAAGCCGGCGCGGTGCTCGCGTCGCGGACCGCGGACCATGCGGCGTTCGCGTCGCCCGCGATCGGCTGGGCCGAACAGGACCCGCGCGATTGGTGGCGTGCCAGCGTCGAGGCGATCCGCGGCGTTCTCGAGATCGTTCCGGCACGCGAGATCGGCGCAGTCAGCTTTTCGGGCCAGATGCACGGCTCGGTGATGCTCGACGCGATGGACGATGTCGTCCGACCGGCGTTGCTGTGGTGCGACCAGCGGACCTCGGCGCAGTGCAACGAGATCACGGACACGATCGGCCGCAAACGCTTGATCGAACTGGTCTCGAATCCGGCGGTCACCGGTCTTACGCTGCCGAAACTGCTGTGGGTCCGCGAGAATGAGCCGGAAAATTGGGATCGCGTCCGATCCGTGCTTCTGCCGAAGGATTACATCCGGTTGCGACTGACCGGCGAAAAAGCGTCGGACGTTGCCGATTCATCTGGAACGCTCTATTTCGACGTCCGGAATCGTCGCTATTCGAGCGAAATAATGTCCGCGCTCGGACTCGATCCGGCTTTATTCCCGCCGGTCTTCGAATCCGTCGAACTCACGGGATCGGTCAGCGCCGCGGCGGCGGCCGAGACCGGACTCGTTGCGGGAACGAAAGTGGTCGCGGGCGCCGGCGACAATGCCGCTGGCGCGATCGGAATGGGGATCGTCAAGCCGGGAATGCTTTCGGCGACGATCGGCACGTCGGGCGTCATTTTCGCCGTCACGGACGAGCCGAAACTCGACCTAAAAGGCCGCATCCATACGCTCTGCCATGCCGTTCCGGGACGCTGGCACAACACCGGCGTGACGCTCGCCGCCGGACTTTCGTTCAAATGGTTCCGCGAGACTCTCGGCGCCGGACAAAGTTACGACGAATTGACCGAAGCCGCGTCGCATGTCCCGAGCGGATCGAACGGACTTCTTTGGCTGCCGTACCTGATGGGCGAACGCGCCCCGCATCTTGATCCCGACGCCCGCGCCGCATTCGTCGGCCTGACGGCGTCGCACACGCGGGCGCACATGACGCGGGCGGTGCTCGAGGGCGTCGCGTTCTCACTCAAGGATTCGATCGAGATCTTCTGCGAACTCGGCGCGCGGATGTCATCGGTCAGGCTCGGCGGCGGCGGCGCGACTTCGCCACTTTGGCGCCGGATCCAGGCGGATGTTTACGGGATGCCGTGTGAAACGATCGAGGCGGAGGAAGGCGCGGCGTTCGGCGCGGCGATCCTCGCGGGCGTCGGCGCCGGCGAATGGACCTCAGTTGACGAAGCCTGCGAACTTTCGATCAAGACGGATCAACGCATCGAGCCGGTCGCGGAATCGTCGCGTTCGCTTGCTGCCAACTACGACGCGTACACGCAGCTTTACGCCGCCCTTAAACCGGTGATCGCAACGCTAAATCATTGATTGTATTGGAGATCGTCACAAGATTATGAACAACGGAAGATTTGAACCAAAACCGGAGCACAAGTTTACTTTTGGACTGTGGACCGTCGGAAACCGCGGGCGCGATCCGTTCGGCGACGCCGTGCGAGAAGGAAAGTCGCCCGTCGAACTCGTCGAACTTCTCGCGGAAGTCGGCGCTTACGGCGTGAATTTCCACGACAACGACCTTGTCCCGATCGACGCGACCGCGGCTGAACGCAACTCGATTGTCGACAAATTTCGCAAAGCTTGCGACGCGAACGGCATCAAGGTGCCGATGGCGACCGTCAATCTTTTCTACGATCCGGTGTTTCGCGACGGTGCGTTCACCGCAAATGACTCACGGGTCCGCGCCTACGCGATCCAAAAGACGATGCGCGCGATGGACCTCGGCGCCGAATTTGGCGCGGAAACTTTCGTCCTTTGGGGCGGCCGTGAGGGCGTGGAAACGGACGCCTGCCGCAAGACCGAGGACGCGATCAAGCGCTTCCGCGAGGGGCTGAATTATCTTTGCGAATACAACAAAGCGCAGAATTACGGCTACAAGTTCGCGCTCGAGGCGAAGCCGAACGAACCGCG
>JAKOSS010000311.1 GCA_029777145.1 Acidobacteriota bacterium
CAGCCAGTCCTGATCCTTGGGATCCTGTTCAAACTCAATCCCGGACGAACTGAGATCCGCGACTTTCGAGTCAAGGTCGTCGCACTCGAAGTAAAGTACGATGCCCGAAGCCAGGTCACTTTCGGCGGTGTGGACCGAGAGCGTCGAATTTCCGTCGGGACATTCAAGACGTGCGTAGCGCGGCAGGCTGTCGACGATTCGCCGCAATCCGAGTCTTTCGTAGAATTCGACGACCGCGATCGGGTCTGTTGCGTAGATTGTGACTTGGTTCAGATCCACAAGACCATTTGGGAATTCGGATTTGGGAATTCGGATTTGGGATGTGGGATTTGGGATGTGGGATTTCGGAATTCGGATTGCGTGACCATATCCGAAATCCCAAATCCCACATCCGAAATGCGATATCCCACATCCGAAATGCGTTCATTCCGGTTTGAGTTGTTTGAGCATCTTCTCGGCTTCCGATTTGTATTTGCTTTGCGGGAACTTGTCGACGATCGTTGTGAAGTAATCGATCGCGTCCGACTTCAGCTTCTCCGGCGCGTACTTCTTCTTTTCGTCCTCGGAAGCGTTGTCGGCAAGTTTCTGCTTGCCCTTGTTCTCGGAAAGATAAACTGAGCTCATCCCCGCGATGTACAGGAATTCGTCCATTTTGGAGTATTCAGGATACGCCGCGTAGGTTTCTTCGAACCGGAGAAGGACCGCGCGGTAAGCCTTTCGCGTCCGAAAATAGTTTTGCGCGACCTCGAGGTTGTGATTCGCATCCGCCTCGAGAACCGGATCGCGATCGACCTGCGGGTCGAGCTGTTTTTGCGCGGCGGCTGCCGGGGCCAATACCGCGAATGAAATGATGAATGCAACGAGTACGAATAATTTGCTCATAAAGTCGCTAAGATGCGCCACGAGGCGTCATCGTTGGAAATATCGTTCTTCAAAATAATAAAAGGCGGCCGGCCGAAGGCAAAGCCCGCAGCACGGCCGCAAAGTAGGCAAAACAAAAACTATTTCTTCGTATCGATCAGCTGCGCGAGGATCGCGTCGACGTTTTTCTTCGCGTCGCCAAACAGCATCCGCGTGTTCTCCTTGTAGAACAGCGGGTTTTCGACGCCGGCATAGCCGCTCGCCATGCCGCGCTTCATGACGATCGCGAAACTCGCCTTCCAGACTTCGAGCACCGGCATGCCGGCGATCGGGCTCGTCGGATCGTCGAGCGCCGCCGGGTTGACCGTATCGTTCGCGCCGATGACGAGCGCGACGTCGGTTTCCGGAAAGTCCTTGTTGAGTTCGTCCATTTCGAGCACGATGTCGTACGGCACCTTCGCTTCGGCAAGAAGAACATTCATGTGACCGGGAAGTCGACCGGCGACCGGGTGAATACCGAACCGGACCTCGATCCCGCGCTTGCGGAGGATCTTCGTGATCTCGGCGACGGCATGCTGTGCCTGGGCGACCGCCATACCGTAACCGGGAACGATGATCACGTGGCGCGCTTCCGTCAGCAGATGAACCGTCTCTTCGACCGAGATCGGCGTGACCTCGCCCTCGGGCTGTTCTCCGGACGCCGGCGTCGATCCGCCCGTCGTACCGAATCCGCCCGCGATGACGCTGATGAACGATCGGTTCATCGCCTTGCACATGATCGCGCTGAGGATCGCGCCGCTTGATCCGACGAGCGCGCCGGTGACGATCAGCAGGTCGTTCGAGAGCATGAATCCGGCGGCCGCTGCCGCCCATCCCGAGTAGCTGTTGAGCATCGAAACGACGACCGGCATGTCGCCGCCGCCGATCGCCGCGACGAGATGCACGCCGAGGATCGCCGCCAGCGCTGTCATGATATAGAGCGGCGTCAGCGACTCTCCGGTGACGAACTGGTAGCCTAGATAGACCGAAACGATAATGATGATCAGGTTCAGAAAATGGCGCGCCGGAAGCATCAGTGGCCGGCTTGAGATCAGCGCCCGGAGCTTTCCGAACGCGACGACCGATCCGGTGAAGGTAATGGCACCGATGAAGACGCCGACGAATACCTCGATGTCGTGGATCGTCGCTTCGACCGGAGTCTTGAAGGTGTTGTGCTGCAAATAGCTGCCGTACCCGACAAAGACCGCCGCGAGCCCGACAAAACTGTGCAGGATCGCGACCAGTTCCGGCATCGACGTCATTGCGACCCGCGCGGCCAAAAATGCACCGATGATGACCGCCGGCACGATCACCGCGACGAGCAGTCCGTAGTTTCCGACCTTCGGCGAAAAAGCGGTCGCGAGGAACGCGACGGTCATGCCGATGATGCCGAAAAGGTTGCCGCGCCGCGCCGTTTCGGGATTCGAGAGCCCGCTCAGACTGAGAATAAAGAACGCGCTGGCGACGATGTAAGCGACTGTTAAAAGATTGTCTGAAATCATTGCGTTAATCGTTAATCGTGAATGGTTAATCGTTTATTTGCGGAATTCCATGGATCGCAATTAACAACTGTCAATCAACCATTAACATCATTACTTTTGAAACATTCGGAGCATTCGCTGCGTGACGAGGAACCCGCCCGAGATGTTGATCGTTCCGATCAGAATTGCGATCGCGCCGAGGATCGTCGTGGCCGACGACATCGAGCCGGCGATCTGCAGCATTCCGCCGATGATGATGATCCCGCTGATCGCATTGGTCACCGACATCAGGGGCGTATGGAGCGCCGGAGTGACGTTCCAGATGACCTGCCAGCCGACAAAGCACGCGAGCACGAACACCGTGAAATGCGAGATGAAGTTCTCGGGAGCATATGCACCGACTCCGACCAGTGCGAACACCGCGACCGCGACGAGCACGAGGCTTCCCCAATTGTGGAATCCGCCTTCTTTCGGAGTTTCAGCGGCAGCGGCCGAAACGAGTTTCGGCGTCTGCGAGGCATGGATCGAAGCGACGACGGGCTTCGGCAATTCCCAGGTGACCTCGCCGTTCTGCGTCACAAGCGCTCCGCGTACGACCTCGTCTTCCCAATCAACTTTGTAATTCTCGGCGCCGCCCATGTCTTTGAGCAGATGCCAAAGATTCGTGCCGTAAAGCTGGCTCGACTGGGCGGCCATGCGGCTCGGAAGATCCGTCAGGCCGACGATCTTGACTCCCTTGTAGTCGCGAACCTCGTTGGGGATCGTCACCTCGCAGTTTCCGCCCTGTTCGGCGGCGAGATCGACGACGACCGATCCTTCCTTCATCGACGAGACCATCTCTTCGGTGATCAGTGTCGGCGCCTTCTTGCCGGGGATCAGCGCGGTCGTGACGATGATATCGATGTCCTTGGCCTGGTCGGCGAAGAGCGCCATTTCGGCGTCGATGAACTCCTTCGACATGACCTTGGCGTAGCCGCCTTCGCCGGTGCCGTCCTCTTCGAACTCGAGTTCGAGGAAGTCCGCGCCCATCGACTGGACCTGTTCCTTGACGGCCGGACGGGTATCGAACGCGCGCACGATCGCTCCGAGGCTTCGTGCCGCGCCGATCGCCGCAAGACCCGCGACGCCAGCGCCGATGACAAGAACTTTCGCCGGCGGAACTTTGCCGGCGGCCGTGATCTGACCGGTGAAGAATCGTCCGAAGTTGTTCGCCGCCTCGATCACTGCACGGTAACCGGCGATGTTCGCCATCGAACTGAGAGCGTCCATCTTCTGCGCACGCGAAATTCGCGGCACGGCGTCCATCGCAAGGACGGTCGCGTTCGTCGCCGCGAGCTTCTCAAGCAATTCCTTGTTCTGCGCCGGGTAGATGAAGCTGATCAGCGTTTTTCCGGCAGTCAAAAGGTCCGCCTCGTGCTTGCCCGTTTTCGGGTTTTCCATCGGTTGGCGGACCTTAAGGATGATGTCGGCTTCAGACCAGAGTTCTTCAGGTTTCTTGATTATCCGGCAGTTTGCCTTCTCGAACGAAGCGTCCGAAAAACTTGCATTCTCGCCGGCTCCTGATTCGATCAGCACTTCGAAACCGAGTTGCTGAAGTTTCTTGGCCGTGTCCGGCGTCGCAGCGACGCGGCATTCGCCTTCGAAGACTTCCTTCGGAATTCCGATCTTCATTGTTGGTGCTTGTTTCGAATCTTCTGTGGTTACGGGTTCTGCGGTAGTTGCCATAGATTCTCCAAATTGAAGGAAAATATTAACTCAGTTAATTAGCTATGCCAAAACGGGCGATTGATTAGTTCGGCGACATTTCTTGTTAAGGAAAACTGACGGTCGTCAGTGGTCAGCGGTCGGTGGTCAGTGGTCGATGGCCTGAAAATTTTCGATTTGCGATTTGCGATTTGCGATTTTGCCACGGAGACGTACCGTGTTCAGGCTACGGTTTCCGACCACTGACCACTGACCACTGACCACCGACAACTTGCCACTGCTCACTAGCTGTATTTCCCAATGATCGCTTCGAGTTTCTTTGCCGTTTCCGGTTTCCAATGATCGGGTTGCGTGAAGATCGCGTTCTTCGTCGCGCCGGCGAACTGGTTCGGCGTCGTCTTCGCGGCGACTCGTTTGACCGCTTCCTTCAAGACGAGCTGTGCGTTGCGCACGTTGTTCGTCAGGTAACCGATCACCATGTCGAGCGTCACCGAATCATGCTCTTCGTGCCAGCAGTCGTAATCCGTCACGAGCGCCAGCGTCGCGTAGGCGATCTCGGCCTCGCGCGCGAGTTTCGCCTCCTGCAGGTTGGTCATGCCGATGATGTCCATTCCCCATTGACGGTAGACGTTCGACTCGGCTTTCGTCGAGAACGCCGGCCCCTCCATGCAGATGTAGGTGCCGCCGCGATGGACGTTCAGGCCCTCGACGGTCCGGCAGCTTGCTTCAAGAATGTCGCCGAGTTCGTCGCAAACGGGGTGTGCGAACGTGATGTGCGCGACGATCCCGTTCCCGAAAAACGTCGACTCTTCAGCGCGGGCCCGAGTCCGATCGAAAAACTGGTCCGGGATGACGAAGTCCATCGGCGCATACCGTTGCTGCAGCGACCCGACCGCCGAAACCGAAAGGATATACTCGACGCCCAGAAGTTTCATCGCGTATATATTTGCGCGATAGGGGACTTCCGTCGGCGTAAATTTGTGCCCGCGACCATGGCGCGGCAGAAACGCTACCCGTTCGCCCTCGAGCGTTCCGATAATGAACGCATCCGACGGCTTTCCGAACGGAGTTTCGACCGTAACTTCACTGATATCGGTCAGCTCGGGCATTTGATACAGGCCGCTGCCGCCGATGATTCCGATTTTTACTTGTTCCATAAACTATTCGCTGCCTTTCACGGCGCATCCGCCAACCTTGTCTTTGGTCAGCTCGCCGCGATCGCGCATCGCAACCAAATCGTCCATTTTCTGGTATTTGCCTTTGGGCTTTTCGGCGATCATCGCGGCGTACGCCTTGATCGCGCTTTCAACTCCGGCGAGCTGCGCCGCATCCTCGTCAGTTGCTTTTTCCGGGTTCTCGAACTTGAAGACAGCCATTCCCATCATGTACTGCGACAGGATCTCGGACCCGAACTTGTTTTTCTTGTCCAAAAAGACGGTGGTTATCTCGTTTGAGCAAACGACCAAATGAACCTCGTCCGTCTCGATCAGGTATTTCACCGCCCACCCGCGGTTCTCCTTGGCTTCTTCCGAGAAAGGTGCCGACTCGAGTTCTTTCGCAAACTTGATCAATTGCGCGCGCTTCGTGGTTTGAGCCGACGCGACGAACGAAAGACACAGTACGACGCAGAGAGATGCGGCGAAGGTTAAGCGTTTCATAAGTTCTCCTGAGAATTGATTTGTCGAGTGTAATTCGAAGGAAAAGTATAGAACATTTGGACGGAAAATCAGAGCATCAAGCCTGACTGAAAGCAACCGGGACGATCTTCCCCGATTCGTCGTTCAGTCGCCGGAGCGGCTCGCCGATCTCATGGTAGAACAGGCAGGTCCAGTTCTCGCGGACCGCTTGCGGGAGAAGTCGCTTCTTCGCGGCCAAAGTCTCGGTCGGAAACAGGTCGTATGCCATGATCCACGGATATGGGACGTGAGCTGTTGTTGGGATGAGATCGGCGAATCCGAAGAGCGTTTGGCCGCCGCGATCGAGACGCACGGTTTGCATCGTCGCCGAATGGCCGCGGACCTGCTCGAGCCGCAGTCCGTCGACGACCTCAAACTCGTCCGGCATTAGTTCCAGCTGCCCCGAAGCGATCAGCGGTTTCCAATTTTCGGACAGGTAGCTCGCGCGATCGCGTTCGGTCGGATTCTCGGCCGCTTCAAACTCGCTCTCGGAGACCAAATACCGGGCGTTCGGAAACTGCGGGATCGGTTCACCGGATTCTGAATCGAGGATCGTGTTTCCGCCGGCGTGGTCGAAATGCAGATGCGTATTGACGACGATCGTGATGTCCTCGGGCGCGCACCCGGTGATCACCTGCAACGATTCGGCGAACGGACGCACGCGCCTGATTCCGAATCGCTCAGCGTGCGCCGGTGTCCATTTTTCGCCGATCCCGGTTTCGACAAGGATGCGTTCGTCCGCGGTCTCGATGAACAGGCAGTTCATGTTCATGCGGATGCGATTGAGCTCGTCCGGCGGCGAGACCTTTTCCCAAAGCACGCGCGGGACGACGCCGAACATCGCTCCGCCGTCGAGTCGGAACTCGGTGTCCGGAACGATTTCGATCCTGTAGTCGCCGAACCTCATCATATCAGTACCGCCTGCGTCACAGCGGGCGGCGGTGTCAGTACCGCCTGCGTCAGCGGGCGGCGAGTGTCAGTACCGCCTGCGTCAGCGGGCGGAAATAGTCAGTACCGCCTGCGTGAGCGGGCGGCGGTGTCAATGCCGCCTGCGTCAGCGGACGGCGAGTGTCAGTACCGCCTGCGTCAGCGGGCGGCGAGTGTCAGTACCGCCTGCGTCAGAGGCTGTGTCAAAACCGGACCGGATTTCGTGACATTTCGGCGATATTGTGGCTTGGATCAATTGCGGTATCCGTTTTTGGCATTTTCGCCGAACCCGTTGGTTTTTCGCGGCCGTTAGGGTTTTCGTTCGGGTCACAGAGTTGGTTTTCGCGCGAATCAGGCGGTCTGCAGCGCTGTTCCGCCTGTTTTTCCGAACA
>JAKOSS010000027.1 GCA_029777145.1 Acidobacteriota bacterium
CTACAAACAATTGGTCGGAGGCGGCGAACTGGAATCCGAATGCGGTCCCGTTCAGCGGAATCGACCTCGTGTTTCCGGCCGGTGTTCCGGCGGACAGCCTTCTTCAGAATAATGATTTGAGCGGACTCTCCGTTAACTCAATAACGATCAACACGATCGGATACGCGCTCGACGGCAACGGTCTATCGATCTCGGCCGGGGTCACAACCTCCGGTCCAGCGACCGGAGGTGCGTCGGCGATCAAAACCCCGATCACACTCGCCGGAAACCAGTCGAGTATTTCGAACGGAACACCCTTGTCCATCGACGATCTGAATTTGAACAACTTCGCGTTGACTCTGAACTGCGTCACCCCGGTCGGGCTTCCGAATACGATTTCCGGCAACGGGAGCATCACAAAGACGGGCGGCAGCCTATTGACCATCCTTGGAAACAACACGTTCACTGGTCCGTTGAACATCAGCGCGGGAACCGTCGGGGTCGGATCCCCCAACGGGTTGGGCGCCAACGGACCGTCGAACGGTACGATAGTCGCCACCGGGGCCCGGCTCCTGCTGAACAACAATGTGTCGGTGAACGAGAGCGTGACCCTAAACGGCACACAAGGCCCGATTCAGTTCGGACCAAGCTGCACGACCGGCTGCACATTGGGCGGCCCGGTTACGCTCGGTTCAAACTCCTCGATTCTGACCGACGGGATCGGTAATGTAAGCGCCACGATAAGCGAAACCGGCGGATCAAGAACTCTGACGAAAACCGGCGCCGGAAACCTCGCGCTGTCGGCAACAAACACGTACTCGGGTACGACAGCGGTCATCGAGGGAACATTGACCATTGCCAATTCCTTCGCTGTCAATACAAACCTCGTGGTGGGCGACGGCGCCGGCGGAGTAAACGCCGATATCGTTCGGCTAGCGACATCAGCCGCCGGAATGCATGATCTGCAGATCAACGGATCCGGATTGTTCGATGTGAATGGAACGACTGCTACGAGTGTCGGAGCATTGTCCGGAAGCGGCAATCTCGCCTTAAACGGCGGCGGGATCCACGTCGGGGGCAATCCCATCAGCACGACGTTTTCCGGGATTGTCAGCGGAACGGGTCAGTTCGAGAAATCGGGAAGCGGGACGCTGACTTTGACAGGCGCGAACACCTTTTCAGGCACCACAACGGTGAACAATGGCGGCTTTATCGTCAACGGAAGCTGGGGTGGAATCGTGAACCCTGTCGGCGGAACGACGGGAGGCTCGGGCTCCTTCGCGGCGATAACCGCGAGCGGGGTGGCTCCCACCAATTCGATCGCGCCCGGGAGCAGTTTCCCTTCCGTTCCCGGAATCCTGAACATCAGTGGATCGCTCACTCTTCAGATCGATCGCAACGTCGATATCGACCTCGGCGGCACCAATGTCGGAACCCAGTACGACCGAATCAATGTCGGCGGGACCACGACCCTCAACAACGCGTTCCTGATTGGCCACCTGATCAACGGCTTCAATCCCGCTCCTGGACAGCAGTTCACGATCCTTCAATCGACCGGCACGATTACGGGACAGTTCTCGCAAGGCAACAGCGTCGTCATTAACGGACGCCGCTTCGCGATAACGTACAATCCGAATTCGGTCGTGCTCACGGCCGGGCCGCGCGGCGCGCCGTTTGATTTTGACGGTGACGGCCGGACCGACATCTCGATCTATCGTCCGTCGAACGGCCAGTGGTGGCTGCAGCGATCGACGCTCGGGACGATCGCGCACACCTTCGGAACATCGACCGACAAATCCGTTCCGGGCGATTACACCGGCGACGGCGTGGCAGACGTGGCGATCTATCGTCCCGGATCGGGCGAGTGGTTCATCCTTCGGAGCGAGGATTTCACCTTTATGTCGTTCCCGTTCGGGAATTCCACCGACGTTCCGGTGCCGGGCGACTACGATGGCGACGGCAAGACCGATGCGGCAGTATATCGTCCGTCCACAACCACCTGGTTCATCCAGAATTCAAGCGGCGGAACGACGATCACCACGTTCGGAGCGAGCACAGATCTGACCGTTCCGGCCGACTACGACGGCGACGGCAAGACCGATATCGCCATCTACCGACCGTCCAACGGTCAATGGTGGCTGAACCGCTCGACACTCGGCGTCATCGCGGTAACGTTCGGATCGGCGTCGGACAGATGCGTTCCGGGCGATTACACCGGCGACGGTAAAGCCGACGTCGCCATCTGGCGTCCTTCGACCGGCGAATGGTTCATTCTGCGGAGCGAGGACTTCACGTTCTTCTCGTTCCCGTTCGGGTCAAACGGCGATATTCCTTCGCCCGGCGATTATGACGGCGACGGCAAGTTCGACGCGACCGTCTTTCGTCCGTCAAGCACGACGTGGTTTGTCCAACAGACCGGCGGCGGCGGAACAGGCATAGAGATATTCGGAGCTGCGACCGACATTCCGGTTCCGTCGACGACCGTGAGGTAACTCTTCGGATTTCGGATTTGGGATTTCGGATTTGGGATTTGGGAATTCGGAATTGGAATCGGGATCAATGCTCTTCCGGGCATTGGTCCCTTATTAATTTCTCTCGAATAGCGCACGGCAACCGCGGAGACACGGGCATGTTGGGCGGCGTGCCGTTCAATTGTCCTCACACC
>JAKOSS010000312.1 GCA_029777145.1 Acidobacteriota bacterium
ATCTCGAAAAGTTCATCGGCGAGAATCTGATCGCCAAGATCGGCGTCGCGATCACAGTCATCGGAGTCGCCATCGGCGCGAAGTACGCGATCGATCAGGGTTGGATCACGCCGGTCATGAGAATCGTCTTCGGACATCTGATCGGCATCGGACTGCTCGTCCCGGCATACCGCCTCAGGGTCAAATACGGACGATTCTCGGCCGTCCTTCTGAGCGGCGCGATGGCCGTTTTCTACTTTATTTCGTACGCCGCCTACGCCTATTACGGACTTGTCCCGCAACCGATCGCCTTCGTGCTGATGGTGCTGTTCACGGCATTCACCGTTTTCGCCGCGATCCGCTACGACCGCGTCGTGATCGCGCATATCGGTTTGGTAGGCGCCTACGCAGTCCCGTTTTTGCTGAGCGAGAACGAGGGCAGGGCTGCGGTCCTCTTTTCTTATGTCCTGATCATAAACGCCGGCATCCTGATCGTTTCGCTCGCAAGATATTGGCGCTCGTTGTTCTATTCATCGTTCGTTCTGACCTGGCTGATCTTTCTTGCGTGGTTCAACGCGGCATATCGCCCCGATGAACATTTCGGACTCGCATTCGGATTTGCGGGAGCGTTTTTCGCCGTCTTTTACATGACGTTCATCGCCTGGAAAGTGATCGCGAAAGAACCGTTCGGCTTCGAAAACATCGGATTGGTCCTCGCCAACTCCTTTGTTTTCTACGGTGCCGGCTACGCGATCCTCAACGGGCGCGAGGGCTTCGGCGAATATCTGGGGCTTTTCACGATAATCAACGCCGCCGTGCATTTCGTTGTCGCCGTCGCTATCTATCGTTTCGCCCACGTCCCCGCGTCGGTCGTCAACCTGCTGATCGCGCTGGTCATCACCTTCATCACGATCGCCGTTCCGGTCCAGCTCAATGGACATTGGATCACGCTCGTCTGGATCGTCGAATCGGTCGTCCTGTTCTCGATCGGGCGTCTTAAACGGATCGCACTGTACGAATGGTTTGCGTATCCGCTGACGATCCTCGGAACTTTCAGCCTTTTCGTCGATTGGATCGAAGCTTCTGAGTGGTTCCGACCGTATGGCCAGCCGCCGCCGTATCCGGTGCTCAACTCCGACTTTCTGACGACCGCACTCTATATCGCCGGTGCGATCGTCATCTTGTATGTCGGGCACAAGCGACCCGACGATTCGGTGTTGCCCGAAACTCTCCGGAAGGCCGCGCGGATCGTTGCCGGCGTCGTCCTGACGTTCGTCGCGTACAACTTTGTCCGGATCGAGATCGAGAATTTCTGGGAACTTCGCAGATTCGCTTCGGTTTTCGGAACGACGCAGGAAATACTGCCCGGCACGCCGGGACGATTGGTCGATCAGGGGATTCGGCCCTTCAATGCGATCACGCAGATCGATTACTCGCTGCTGTTTACCGCCGCTGCCGCGATCTTCAATTACCGATTTCTTCGGAGCCGGATCGGAGCCGTGAGCGCGATCCTTTTTTCATGGTTCTTTTTCGTGTTGTTCATCACGATCGGATTTGCGTCGATGACCGATCTCCGTGACCTCTACCTCGGAACAAGAACCGGAATGCACGATGTCGGCGTCGCGGCGATCTGGATCAGGTATGTCTCGTACATCTGCGCCGGGGTGCTGTTGTTTGCGCTTTCGAAGTACGCATCGGACCCGGAGATCCCCGGAATTCTGCCGCTCGGCGCCAAACGCGTCGTGTTCAATGCGACGCTCCACTCGGTCGTCCTCGCGTGCCTTTCGAGCGAGTTGCTGAACCTGACCGACATCTTCGGCATCCGCGACAGCGAAAAACTCGGACTCAGCATACTCTGGGGCGCGTACGCGCTCTTCGTACTCGCACTCGGGATCGCGCGCTCGCAGAAACACCTGCGGATCGGAGCGCTCGGTCTGTTCGCCGTCACGTTGCTGAAGGTCGTACTTTACGATCTCGACAAACTCGGGACGCTCGCGCGAACGGCAGTCTTTGTCTCGCTGGGATTGCTGATGCTCGTTGCGGGCTATTTCTACAACAAGTTCGCGGATGTTATCTTCAAACAAGATGAATCGTAAGCTACTGATCCTGTTGCTTTTGTTGGCCGCGATCGCCGCGTCGGCGGAGATCGGGAACTTCGCGCTCAAGCGTGAGATCGTGGGGGCCGAAACCGGCTGGCACAAGATCGTGCTTCCGGACGACATTTAC
>JAKOSS010000313.1 GCA_029777145.1 Acidobacteriota bacterium
ACGTACGGCAATTATCGGAAGTGATGTAATTTTCGTCGGGTTTTCCTTTGCGTGTGCCGCTGAAACCGGGATTGGCGGCGAGCACCGTCAGCACGACCGCGAGCGCGATCAGAATCGTGACGACTAGCGGTTTGACGGTCGGCGATTTCATCGGAAAGCAGAATCATACAACGTCAGAACCGAGAGCGGTAGCGACCGGCAAATCAGCAAGGATTTCCGGCGTTGTTCGTGATTAGTAGAAGCCTTTCGGAATGATCTCGATCTCCAGATTGTTCGACCGAATGGTCTCTGAACTATTCGATCGGGACGCGAAACTCACCCAGGCGACGAGGAGTTGTGAATCGTTCGGGACATTGATCATATTCGGTTCGAGCGGGACTGTCTGAACGCAGCACTTGCCACCCCAATGCAAGGCGGCGAGGTTCACCTCGAACGAAAGGCTCCGACCCTTTTTGAGCCGCGCGGCTTTGATCTTCGCTTCTGTTGAAATCGTCATTTCGTCAAGGCAAGCCGCGCATTTCGAAAACGCGAACGTGATTCCGTTCAGCGTTCTTGTGTCCAGCGCCGACTTCGAATTGTTCTTGATCGTCACGGTTACCGGCACGAATTTGGCAGCGCGTTCCAGTTGTTTGACCGGAGTGCTGATCCGGAGACTGAAACCTTGCGCGCAGACCGAAACGGCACACGCCGACAAAATAACGATCAAGACTGGAAGAACTCGTTTCATTGAAGACATTGCCTCACCCGCTCTCCCGCTCTCGGCCGCCCGCTCACGCAGGCGGTATTGACATCCCGCTCTCAGCCGCCCGCTCACGCAGGCGGTACTGTCTCCATCCTGACCTTCATGATCCGGCGTTTTTCGACCTTTTCGATCCTGAAAACGTGGCCGTTGAACGGCACGATGTCGCCTTCGGACAAGATCTGGCCGGACTCGCTCATCAAGAATCCGGCGATCGTCGTGTAACCTTCAGACACCGGAAGATGGAGATCGAGGCGTTTGTTGAGATCACGCACCGCGACTCCGCCGTCGAGAATGAAGGCGTCGCCGACGGGCTGGATCTGCTCGTTGACCTCCTCATCGTGCTCGTCCGAAATATCGCCAACGATCTCTTCAAGCAAATCCTCAAGCGTGATTATTCCTTCTACTCCGCCGTGCTCATCGACGACGAATCCGAAGTGAAACTTCGCGCGCTGCATCTGCCGAAGGACGTCTTCGAGGCGCGCGGTGTCAACAACGTATGTCGCCTTCTGCAGGACCTTCTCGATCTTGAACAGCTTCGGCCGCAGCAAGAATGGCATCAGATCCTTGCTGTGGATGAATCCGGCGATGTCGTCGAGCGATCCGCGAAAGACCGGAAGCCGCGAGTAGCCGTGCTGGCGGAACGCCTTTGCGATCTCCTCGAGCGTCGACGTGTACGGGATCGCGACGATCGCGGTCCGCGGGACCATCGCTTCGCGCACCGTCGTTTCCGAAAACTCGAAAACCTTGTCGATCAGCCGCTGTTCCTCTTCGTTGAGATGTCCGCTTTCCTGAGACAGTTTGACAAGCTGCCGGATCTCGTCCTCGGTGTAAACCGCGCTTTCCTCGAGCGACGCTTTGAGCCCGATCAAACGCGCAATGGCGCCGCCGACCTTGTTGAAGACCCAAAGCAGTGGCGAGAAGATCTTGGCGAAAACTTCGAGCGGGCGCGAGGCGAAGATCGCGAACGTTTCCGCCTTTTCGAGCGCGAACATTTTCGGCACGAGTTCACCCAAAACAATGTGCAGGAAGCTGACAAACGCAAACGAAATGATGATCGCGGTGATGTGAACGACGTACGCGATCGAACCTTCGGAGGCGATCTTTGCCGCCAGCGGTTCGATGATCTTCGCGACCGTCGGCTCACCAACCCAGCCGAGTGCGAGCGATGCGAGTGTCACGCCAAGTTGGACGGCGGAAATGAAAAGTGTCGGGTTTTCGAGAAGCCTGAGCGCGGCCTGCGCGCCCTTGCTGCCGTCCGCGGCCTTTGTTTCGAGCCGTGTCTTGCGTACTGAAACAAGTGAAAATTCAGCGGCGACGAAATACGCGTTGACGAGAACGATCAGCATCATCAACGAGATCTCAAAACCGGCTTGCGCAAATGATATTGATGCGGTGTGTTCCGCGTTTTGAAGAAAGAGCAGGAAAGTACTGTCAGGGTCCATTCGGTTAACGGGCTCGGGACGCGGGATTTTTTATTCAGTTTCCCGACTGAAAATCTCCTCAAAAAATGATCTGTTCCCTCGGGAACGGCTTCAGATTATAGCATAACGATCGATGCCGGAATCAAAGTTCCGGTTGCGCCGTTTCGAGTATGTCCGCGATCAGCATCCGGCACGAACCGCATCCGGTTCCGGCGTTCGTAAGTTTGCCGACCTCGTCGACCGAAGCGGCACCGCAGGATTCGATCGTCTCTTCCGAAATCCCGAAACAGGTGCAGATCAACGCCTTCTCGCCGGCAAACTCGTCGAGTTGAGTCTGACGGAAACGCGAGAATGCGTTTCTCATCGCGCCAAAGACGACGTTCAGACAATCTGCGCGGTCTTTGGGATAAGCGGTTTCGGGTACGAAATCGGCCAATGCGTGAAGATCGGTCAGTTTCGCATCCGCGATGCTTTCCGCAAGCCTGTCGGCGGCGGCGATCATGTACCCGCATCCATTCGTCCTGAATCCAACCGATTCGACAGACTTCGAGCCGGGATCGATCGACAGTTCAAACCGGACGAATGCGCCGCAACTGAAACTCGCGTCCGTTCCGACCGCGTTCACGGAGCCGATCCGACCTGCAAAGCGCGGCGCGAACGCGATTCGGGCGATGGAGTCGGGGTAAAGGGACATAGGGGGATTCCAAGATTCCAAGATTCCAAGATCAGGGATTCAAATTTCTCATGTTGAAGTTTCAAAGAGTACACGCTGAATACTGCCTGGACTCAATCCGTGGAATCTTGGAATTCTGGAATTTTGGAATCGGACGTTCAGATCGCTTTCACCTCGAAATAGGTCTTGATCGCCTTGTATTTGGCGCCGTTGTCGAGAATGTCGAACGCATGAGCGAAGTTCTCGAGGCCGTCGACCTTGTGCGTCATGATCCGCGAAAGCCAGCCGGGATACATCGCCTCGCAGACCGCAAAGTCGCGGACTCCCATCTCGAAATGCTCACGATTCGCGTTGACCGTGCCGACCATC
>JAKOSS010000314.1 GCA_029777145.1 Acidobacteriota bacterium
CCCCGCCCGAGGATCGCCTTCGGGTCAAACGCGCGTTTGAGTTCGGACATTTCGTTCAAATACCGCTCGCCGTACTGAACATACAGATATTTCGCCTTGTGTTTTCCGATGCCGTGTTCCGCGGAGATCGTTCCCCCGAGCATGATCGACTGCGCGATGAAACGCCCGTAGAGATGTCTCGCCCTCGTCGCTTCCTCGTCGTTTTTCGGGATCATGTTCGCATGCAGATGATTGTCCCCGATGTGACCGAAGATCACGTATTCGAGTCCGCTCGCATCGAGCTTCTCCTTGTAAAATCTGAGAAACGACGCGAAATTCCGATCGGAAACGGCCATGTCTGTTCCGACCTTTTTCTGCTTGTTGCGGACAATCCGCTCGTTGACCGTGACCGGCAGCGCATGCCGGAACTCGCGCAGTTTTTCGCGATCGGCGTCGGTCGTCGTGAACCAAGATCGTTCGAGATCGGCATTGTGGGATTCAAGAAGATCGTTCCAAACGGAAAGCAGTTCGTCCTCGGTCTCCGGATTGGTTTCCTGCTCGAAAAAGATCGCGCCGGCGGCCTCGGCCGGAACATCCGGGAACTTTTCCGAAATGAATTTCAAGGCCCGATCGTCGAAGTACTCGATGAGCGAAGCACAGATCCCATTGCCGATTTCCGAATTCGGATTTGGGATTTGGCGGTTCGCGAACGACGCCTCGCGCGCCGCCGCTACGAACTCCAGAAGGTCGTGTTCGGTCCGAAAGAATACGATTCCCGAGAAAAAAGATTCGGGCTTCGGAAGCAGTTCGAGCTCGGCTTCGACGATCACTCCGAGTGTTCCTTCGGATCCGATGAAAAGATCGATCGCATCGACCGAATTTCCCGAAATATAGCCGCTCGTGTTCTTGCGGACGTCCGGTTGAGGATACGTCGGCAGCTTCGCACGGATCACGCGCCCGGAGTCGGTTTTGAGATCAAGGAAGCCATTATCGGAACGCGTCTCGCCGCGACGGATCGTGACCGTGTCGCCGTCGGCGAGAACCACGTTGATCCGTTTCACGAAATTCCGCGTCGCGCCGTACTTGAAGCTGCGTGCGCCGGATGCGTTTGTCGCGATCGTGCCGCCGATCTGGCAACTCCACTCGGTCGGATCCGGCGGATAGAACATCCCGTCCGATTCGACGGCTCTTTGAAAATCATGAAGGATCACGCCCGCCCCGACGACCGCGCGCCGGGTTTGTTTGTCTATCGATCTTATTTCGTTAAGTTTCTCGAGCGAAACGACATAGCCGCCGAACGGGATCGCCCCGCCGACGGTTCCGGTTCGCGCGCCGGAGATCGTTACCGGGATCGACTGCTCGTTCGCCGAGCGAAGTATTTCGGCGACTTCGAAGGCAGTTTCAGGAACAAAAAGTTTCTCGGCATGCCCTCCGGGCATGTTGCTGGCGTCGATGAGATAGGCCTGGATCTCGTCCGGCGCGGTCTTGACCTGCATGCAGACTATTCTAAGTCAATTCGGCGCAAGTTGCATCCGTTCAATCCGCGGCGAATTCGCTCGAACGCGAACGCGCACGATCCGCTTCCTGACGGTAGAAATCGACGAGTTTCTGGGCCTCGGCGTACTTCGGATGGTCCTTTCCGACGGAGCTCATCAAAAGATACGCACGGCGGTATTTGTTCGCGATCTCATCCCATTCGAACTTCGTCGTCGCCTTGGTTTCCTTGCGGAGCGCCTCGTTCGCCTGACCGAGCGCCTCCTCGTAAACGTCGACGGCAGAAGTCTGAGTCTTGGCCGGAGTTTGCGTCGCATCAGTTGGGACGCGTCTGAGCTGCGGCGCCTGATCCTGTCGTGCGCCGAAGTTGATGAGCTGAAGAACCGCGAAGAATGCGGCCACCGCGCCGAACCCGAGGACGATTTTCGCCACCGCGCCTTTGTCGTTATTCCCCGACGCGACGGTCGACGGCTGTTCGGCGGGCTGCGGGCGGATCATCCGGTGTTGCGGCGAAACGATCACCGTCTGCGGGATCTCCTGACGAGGCTCCGGCACGAACGGCAGATCGACGACCGCGCCGACGGGAACGCTGGCGGCGCGCCTTCCATTGAAAAAGCCGACACCGGCGGCGATCGGATCGAGCGCGGCGAGCGCTTCGCGGGCCGAAACGAATCGGTCGCGGGCTTCACGTCTGACAAGGGTCGAGATGAAGCGTTCGACGTTCGGAGCGAGCGCGACCCGGCCGGACCAGATGAATTCCTGCGTGTTCGGATCTTTCGGGATCTCGAGCGGTTTGAGACCCGTCAGACCTTCGATCACGACGAGTCCGAGCGCAAAAAGATCGCTGCTGAAGTTCGGCATTCCGGCCATTTGCTCGACCGGCATGTAACCGCGCGACCCGATCGCCACCGATTGGTCGAATCGCGGCGAATTAACTTGTTTGACGGCACCGAAATCGATGAGCGCGATGCTTGCGTCCGAAGCTCGCCTGATGATATTCGCCGGCTTGACGTCGCGGTGAATGACCTTCTCTGAGTGAACGAAACTGAGCGTTTCGAGGATCTGTCCGAGCAGTTGGATCGCTTCCTGCTGGTTATAGCGTTTTCCGCCGAGAAACTCGCGATCGAGCGTGTGGCCTTCGATGAATTCCTGAACGAGAAAGAACTCGCCGCGATCGACGAAGTGCGCGATCAGCGCCGGGATGTTCGGATGACGGCCGAGTCGATAAAGAGTTTCCGCCTCTTGTTGGAACAGTTCTCCGGCAAG